>JADGNS010000149.1 GCA_017883355.1 Candidatus Solibacter sp. | reverse complement strand
GCACTGCTGCTGCGCACGCTGCTGGAACGGCGCATCCGGTTCTCGCACTGCTACCCGGAGGGCACGGCCGAACCCTCGTGGGCGCCGGTGCTGCGGGCGACGGCGGGCGACGTTGAACCCTCGAGCCCCGCCGAGTTCTCTTCCGCATCCGCCTCCGAACAGCCCTGGTTCGAAGTCAAGATCCCGGCGTGGGCGCCGCCCGAGGGCTTTCGCGCGCTTCCCCTGCATTTCCGCATCGGCACTGGGGATGCTCGCCAGATTCCCTGGTTGTGGAGCGCCAGCCCGGGTGCACTGCCCGAGCCGGCCGTGTATGGCGAGTTCCTGGCCTTGCGTGCCAAGGTCTCCGCCAATCCGCCGGCCGCCGCCGCGGAGGACGTGGCCCGTCTGCTGGCGGTCAATCCCTACGATCTGGACAGTTTGAAGCTGGCTGCCGCCGCTGCCGAACGCGCCGGCGACCAGGCCTCCGTGATTCGCCAGGCGGCTCGCGTGGTGGAGCTGGATGCGGCCAATGGTCCCTGCTGGGCTATGCTCGGCTTTGCGTACTGGCGCACCGGGGACGGCGCCAACGCCGAACGTTGCCTGCTGCGTGCCCGCGACTGCCAGGCGGATCATCCGCAGTCGGCTGCCATTCTCGGGGACATTCACCTCGCAGGGAAAGATCACGCGGGCGCCGCCGTGCACTACCGGGAAGCGGTGCGCCGCGAGCCGGATCGCGTCCCGCTATGGCTGAAGCTGGCGGACACCCAGCAGACGCTCGGCCGCAAGAGTGAGGTCGCCCTCGCGCTCGAGGAGGTTCTGAAGCGCCAGCCCGCGATGTGGGACAAGCGCACCCAATTGATCGACTACTACCTGGAGACGGCGGGCGCCGATGCGGCCAAACGCCATCTGCAAACCGGCATTGGCTTGCTTCCGGGCGATCTGTCCCTGGTCAGCCGCTTCGCCGCCTACGCCGAGCGCCTCGGCCAGCCACAGGATGCGCTCCGCCTGTGGGCGCGCACCATCGAGCTGGATCGGGCCTATGAGCCGGGCCACTATTCCCTGGCGCGCATCCACCACGACGCAGGGAACTGGGACAAGGCGCTTACGGCGGCCGAAGCCGGCGTCGCCGCGGCCCCGAAATCCGCGCGCCTGGCGGCCCTCGAAGCCGATGCGCTCACCGCGTTGGACCGCATGGAGGATTCGCGGCTCTTCCTGCAGGCGGAAACCGCCCGCATCAAGGACCGCGAACTGCTGCGGCGCGCGGCGGATTATGAAGACCGCTACGGGGGCTCTTCGCCGAAGTATTACGAGCCCCTGGTAGCAGCGCTGCGTACCGCCGGTGAGGCCGAATCCGTCTGGCGGCCCGTCGCGGAGCGCGGACTGCGCGCCTCCATCCGCGAAGACGATACCGCGGCGTGCGAGCGCTTCGCACAGCTTCTCGGCTCGCCGCTGTGCCATCCGGTGGCTCCGCCGGCGGACGCCTCCACGGTCAATGTGCAGGGCGGATTCCGCGCCCTGTTGTTCATGGCGCGCGGAACCCAGGAGAGTTCGTCGGAAGCTTTTCTGGCGGATTACAGCCGCACCCTCTCGGCCAACCTCGGTCCCCTGCACACCAAGTCCCCGGCGACGGAGAAGTACCGGGAAAGCCTCATCGAGTACTTTCACGTGCTGGCCGATCTGGCCGCGATGGGCAAGCGCGACCATGGAAAAACCACCGTGCGCCTGTCGCTGGAGAACAAGAACTCCGCGCAAATCACCGAACGTGTGCTGGCGCTGATTGGCTGGCGCACGCGCCGCGAAGGGGGGAAGCGGATTGTCGAGCCGGCAGCCAAAGGCAAGCGTACGCGGCACCAGGATCTGGCCTCCGCCCTGGCGATCGATGTCGTTACCATGCAGGAAAGCCTGCAAGGCGGCCGCGAGTTCACCCTCGAAATAGAAGACGAACCGGCCGAGATCTTCCCCGCGGAAAAAACCTGGCAGCAGGAATTCTACGCGGGAGAGCGCTATGCGGGTGGTTTCCTGGAAGCCCTGGTACGCAATCAGGGGATGACGGCACTCTACGCCGCGCTCTCCAACATGGAGCCGGGGTCGGCGGAATTGCTGGTCCAGTTAGTGGGCATGAAGCGCCTTGCCGAGAAGTACGGCACTCTGCTGGGCCTTTACTCCTCTTGTCTGGAGATCGCCGGAGGCCGCGTTCAGGTGCCCGGCGGCGACGCGGCAGCCCCCGTCTGGGCGGCTCTCACCAAGGCGCAGCCGGCCGACCCGCGCCGCTTCCTCCGCGAATTGCTCGACAAGGACGATGGAAAGCTGCTGAGATTCTACTTCCTGCTATCGCAGTTGGATGTCCGGCGGCAGCGGTTTTTCACCGCAGGCAAGGCACGCACCATCGGCTTCTACGAGGTCTTCCGCGATTCCTCCCAGGTCGAGCACAAAATAGGCCGCACGTTTGGCACGGCGTCGATCGAAGATCTCTTTCGGGAAATCCCCATTGACACCGAAGGGCGGTTCGAATTTCCCGGCGGGCCGGAGGTCTGGATGGTTGCCAAGGGCAAGTCGGGCTCCGTGACAACCACCGAGCGGCGATTGAAGAAGCTCTCGCGCGTCACTACGCCGGAGCTGGAAGACGAAATCCTGTTGCGGCTTTTGAAAAACTCATACCGCCAGGGTGGAGCGAAATACGAAGAGTGGCAGAACCTGCTGGCCGTGGTGCGGGTGGATCAGGTGCGCGGCGACCCCCTCGATGAAGGCTCGGCGCTGCTGCTGGCCGAGAAGTTTTCCTCCGCCGAGGGCCTCTATGGATACTTCACCCGCCTGCGTGGTCTGGAGGCGGCAAACTACCGGGAGATCTTCAGCTTCGCCGAGAAGGTGCGGGCCTTGGAATGGAAACGGGCGAACCTTGCCGCCGGCCTGTTGCAGTCCATGTTGTACCTCTACGCCGCGGCCGAGGATTCACGCCGGCTGGAGCCCGCCAGGTCGGCGGCTCTGCTGTTGGCCTTTTCCAAGGCCATGAACCAGTCGCAGACGCCGGGAGAATGGGCCAGAGCTTCGCTGGATGCTCTGGCGGCCTATATGCCCGCCGCGGGCGCCGCGCCCGGCAGCGCGTCGTTGCGCGAGATTCTGCTGACCGATCCGGACCGGCCGGTGGTTTTGCCCGGAGGCAAGACCGTCAACCCCGGCGAAACCGGGCGGCGCAGCTACAACCGCATCCTCGAGATGCAGAAGGTGCCGCGGCTCGACGAGTTGCTCCAACTCCACACCGCCCTTGGCGCGCTGGCTTCGGGAAAAGGAGATCCGCGCGCGGCGGCGGCAACCATCGTGGAGATTTCCAAGACTTTCCAGGAGGTGGAAAGCCCGAAGGCATCCAGGGACACCGCCGGCGTGCGCGAAATGTTGAAGCTCGGCGATGCCGCGCGATTCGCCGCCGTGAACGCTCGTTTGCAGAAGGAAGCGGCCCGCAAGAAACTCTCCAAAGACCTGCCGAAGTTCGCCTCCGAGTATTGGGACCTGCTGACGTTCCGGACCGTCGTGGCGCTGGCCGGCCAGATCTACGCCGTGCATTTCCGCGCCGACGACCTGGTGATGGCCCAGGATCCACTGTTCCTGCGCAAACACGAGTTTGCACTGCCCGGTGCCCAGCACGACTCCTTTCCGATCGGTGTTCTTCATGTATCCAGCGAGGGCGCCGGTAGCCACGTCACGGGCGGCTTTGACGGTATCGCATCGGTCGCGGGGGCCGCGGCGGCGTCCGCCTTAAGGAATGTGGACAACAACGCGGCCGCCGTCGCCGCGGCTTTACTGGGAAGTATCCGGACCGCGGATTGGACCAGGGTGACGCAGAAGACGCTGCGCGCCATCGCGGTGCAGGTTCACGCGGCGCAGGATTGGCTAATACTGGCCGGCAGCGACGATAGACTGCGTGTTACGGTCGGCAGCGCCACCTACGGCCTGCTGTCATTGAACCGCCGGGCGCGGCTGCTGCTGGCCCTGGCGCGCCGCGATTGGGCTTCGGTGTGGCCCTCGCTCAGCCGCACCGATCTGTTCTTCCTGGCGGCGCGCCTACGCGAGGCTGGGGCCCGGCAGCCAGAGCGGACGCCCGCCATCGCGGAGTACCTCGCCCTTGCCGACGCGATTCCCGAGGGGGCCGGCGAGCTTGGGCCGGCCCTCGTGAATCTCCGCCGGTATCCCACGCCGGCCCTGGTGGAGCTGGCTCCTTATGAGGATTCCGCCGCCATATTGTTCCCCGAGTATCTGGCCGAGCGCGTGGCCGAATTCAAGCTGTACCTGGCCTGCCTGTTCGCCGATCAGGCACTTCCGGCAGGGGCGCTTTCCGCGGTCGCCGAGGCCGCGGCACGCGAGGTGTTGAGCGATATCCAAATGACCAATTTGCGCGACTGGCAGGCGGTCGTCTCCGCCTATGGCGACTTCGACGCAGCCCGGCTGCGGGAAGTGATGGAGCATATATTATGATCCGAGTGACGGTTGCCGCGGTGTTGGCCTGCCTGGCTGCAATGGCGCAGGGGGCCGATCCGGCGCTCCCCACCTTTCGAGTGGAAGCCCGCCTGGTCGAAGTGTATGCCAGCATCTTCGACAAGCGCGGGAATCCTCTGCCCAATCTCACCCGCGACCGCTTCCAGGTGCTGGATGCCGGTACACCGCAACCCCTGGCGGTTTTCGAAGGCGCCGGGGATGCGTTGTCTTGCGCCCTGCTGCTCGATACCACCGGCAGCATGGCCGATTATCTGCCCGCATTGAAAACCGCCGTGCTGCATTTTGTCGACGACCTGAGGGAGGAAGAGGCCATCGCGGTGTACACCTTCAACCGGACGCTCAACGTGGCGCAGAAGTTCACCACCGACAAGAAGCAGGTGAAGCAGGCGGTGATGCGCACCAGCGCCGCGGGGGGAACGCGTCTGTTCGATTCCGTAGCCCATGTATCGCGCGATCTGGAAGCGCGCCCCGGCAAGAAGGCCCTGGTGGTGTTTACCGACGGTGACGACAACGCGAGCATGTTAAACGCGGCTGGGGCTTCCCGCCAGGCGATTCAATCCGGCGTGCCGATCTATGTCATCGCCCAAGGCTCCGGGCTCAAGGACGCCAAGCTCATGAAGATTCTGGAGGAACTGGCGGCCGGCACCGGAGGCCTCGCCTTTCGCCTGACCAGGCCCGACAAGATCGGCGAGGTGTTTTCCGAAATCAGCCGTAACCTGCGGCACACCTATCTTCTCTCCTGGAAACTTCCGGAAGGGGCGGGCAAGTCCTGGCGCCCTATCAGGATCGCGGTGGCCGGCGTCGAGGATGCGCGAATTCGCGCCCGCCAGGGCTACTGGCCGGAGTGAGGCTGCCTAGGCGGTCCGGGCACAGCGTGCCGGCGCCAACCGGGCGACTACATGCCGCTGGAAAGCACTCTGACTGGGCAAGCGCGCAATCTGCGTTGCCGCCGCTCGGTCCATAGATTCAGGGCAGTCAGCGCGAGGAACAGTGCCAGCGTATAAAAGGTGTGGGAAGCCGGTGTCATCTAGGATCCTCTATGCCGGAATCAGGCCTTCCTCATCCGTCTTTTCCTTACCCCCAACATATCCGCGAAGCCCCCGATTCAGTCTCGCGGCGATCAAGTCCCGGCGGCGCTTCCACTTGATCAGTGTGAGGAGCGCGAGAAACAGCGTCACGGTGAAGTAGGTGATTTCGGCAGCCCGCATAGTATGGTTCTTCCTGGTACCATTCCAACTCAATCTCGATTTCAAATCGAGTGCCGCCCGTCCCATGACCGTACCAGAGGCCCGATATAGGGGGATATCGCGGTTATCGTATGATAACTAGGAACGTGTCTCCAGCACCTCGCTGATCGCATGACCGAAGACCACGGTGTCATCGTTGCCGCCGTCACCCCGCGCGGCAAGAAGGGCGACCTTGATTTTGCCGCTGCCTTCGAAATCATCGACCACCTTTGTGCCGCCCAAGTGCGCGGAATCGCGCTGTTTACCGCCGCCGGCGAGTACCCCGCCTTCACTCTGGAAGAGCGTACCCGTTTGTTGTATCTGGCCGCCAGGCGGAGCCGCGTGCCGCTTTACGCCGGTGTCGGCTCGATCGGTTTGGATGACTCGCTCCGCCTGGCGCGGGAGGCCCAACGCGCGGGCGCGGAAGGAGTGTTTCTGCCGCCGCCGCATTTCTTTCGGTACCCGCAGGAAGAGATCCGCGAATTCTATCTCCAGTTCGCCCGCCAGATGGGCGGCCGCATTCGGACCTACCTGGCCAACACCCCAGCCGTTACTACGGCAATCGCGCCCGAAACCGCCAGCGACCTGCTCGCCACCGGCCATTTCGCCGGCATCGCGGATCCCGCGGCCAATGCCCCGCGTTTTGCCGCATTCCCCATCGCCTATCTGTCGAGTGACGACACCAATCTGGTGGAATCCCGCCGCGGCGGAGCCCATGGATTGTTGTCCAGCGCCGCGTGCGCCATCCCGGAAATTGTGGTGGCGCTGGATGGCGCGTTGCGCAACGGAAGTCCTGAGCAGGCGGCCCGCTTGGAATCCATGCTGCAGGAATTTCTCGGTTGGGCCGGCCAGTTTCCGTTCCCGGTGCTGATGAAAGTGGCCACCGGTCTGCGGGGAGTGAAGCTGAGTGCGCAATCGGTACCGCTTTCGCCCGCGCGGCAGAGCAAACTGGACGCGTTCGGCGAGTGGTTCCAGGGCTGGCTACCCGCCCTGAAGAGGCTCTAGCCGATGGCGAAACTCTTGGCCTGTGCGCTCGCCGCGGCTTCCCTGCTCGGGGGCCAGACCGTGGTCACCTACCGCTCTACCGTCGATCGGTCGGAACAGCCCTATGCGCTGTACGTTCCGAAGTCCTACGACCCCGCGCGCCGCTACCCCGTGGTGGTGAGCCTGCACGAGGAAGAGTCCAACCATGTGGTCAACCTCAAGCGGGTCTTCGGCATTCCGGCGCGCTACGGCGAAACCGGCTTCCAGGCCTTGGGCACGCTGGCCGTGCTGCGCGCCGTGGATTACCTGGTGGCCTGCCCCTTTGCCAGGGGCACGATGGGCTATCAGGGAATCGCCGAGCAGGATGTCTATGACGTGCTGGCCGACGTCAAGCGCCGCTACCCGGTCGACGAAGATCGCGTCTATCTCACCGGATCTTCCATGGGCGGCGGCGGCGCTCTCTGGCTGGCGCTGACCCGCCCCGACGTGTGGGCAGCCGTGGCTCCCGTGTGCGCCGATGTCTTCCCCGGCACGGTGGATCTGGCGCCCAACGCGCTCAACCTCCCGATGCGCTTTTTCCACGGAGATGTCGATCCCGCAGTCGCCGTGGAGTCTTCCCGCCAGTGGCAGCGCCGCCTGCTCTCGCTGGACAGCCCCGTGGAGTACATCGAATATCCCGGCGTCCGCCACAATGCCTGGGACCTCGCCTACCGCAACGGCGCCATCTTCGAATGGTTCGGCAAGTACCGCCGCAACCCCAATCCGGACCGCGTGCGCCTGGTGGCGCGCGACCTGCGTTACGCCGCCGCTTACTGGGTGCGTATCGACGCCCTGGCGCCGGGCGTACTGGCTTCGCTGGATGCGGTGCGCTCTTCTGGCGCCGTCCGCGTGCAGACGCGGGATGTCGACGCGTTTACCCTGGACACCACCGCCGCCTCCGTGACCATCGATGGGGCCGCCGTGCGCCTTCGCCCAACGGCGCTCCTGTCCTTCACTAAGACGGCGCATGGCTGGATGCAGGGCCCGCCGCCCGCCGCCACGCTTCAGGGGCCGATTGTGCAGGCGGTCAACGGGCGCCACATCTATGTCTATGGCGCGGACGACCCGCAAACCCGCCGCTACGCGGAGCACGCCGCCGCATGGTCGAGCAACCGGTCGCGGCTGAATCTCTCGCTGCCCGTCAAGAGCGACCGCGAGGTCACCGACGACGATCTGGCCGGCGCCAACCTCGTGCTGTTCGGCACCCCGCAGACCAATCGTCTGATTGCGCGCTTCGCACCGCAATTCCCCATCGCGCTCAATCCGGGCGCCGCCGATTACGGCCTGCTATTCATTCTCCCGGCGGGCCAACACTACGTTCTGGTGAGCTCCGGCCTTCCCTGGTGGACTGGCGCGGAAGAAGCCAATCGCGGCGGTTACCACCTGGCGCCGGAATCTTACCGCCTGCTCAGTACCTTCGGGGACTACATTCTGTTCAAGGGATCGTTGGCCAACGTGTTGGCCGAGGGACGCTTTGACCGCAACGGGAAGGTCCCGCCGGAGGTTGCCGAAAAACTGCGCGCCGCCGGCACAGTCACCATCCTGAAGTAGAACGGTCGGCCCGCGACGACGTCTACTAATTCCGCCAGTTCAATCGGGCAACAATACCGGGAAGCTTACAAGCGGGCCGGTGTCGAGAAGGCCCGGACCCTCCTTCACTGGCCAAAACCTTCCATGTATTTCGGATTGTCGGCTAGGTCCTTGGGCAGGCCCTTCACTGTACCGGCGAGGTCGCGCGCCAAATCGTAACACGAGACTGCGCCGGTTGACGGTGGCTCATG
>JADGNS010000148.1 GCA_017883355.1 Candidatus Solibacter sp. | reverse complement strand
GTGGCGCGCGCCGTGCTGGGCCTGCCGAAGGATAAGCAGGCCCGTCTGCATCCTTTTATCTGCGGCTTCAACAGCGCGGATCGCAACGCCGTGGATCATGTCGAGCGCATGCTGGCGCTCTACCCCGACTTCTGGCAGGGTATCGGTGAAGTCTTCCTGCGGCACGACGACCTGACCGCGCTCACCTACGGCGCGGCCCCGCGCGCGACTTCGGCGGCGTTCGGCCGGCTCCTGGACCTGGCCGCGGCACGCGACTTGCCCGTGCTGGTCCACAGCGACATCGGATCGGCCTGGCGCGAACAACCCGACTATCTCGCCGAAATCGAGTCGTCCATCCGGACCCATCCGAACACGCGCATGATCTGGGCGCACGCAGGCATCAGCCGCCGCATCGTCATCGCCAATCACACCGACATTCTGCGCCGCGTGCTGGGGCTGTATCCCAATCTCACAATCGACCTGTCGTGGGTCATCTTCGAACAGGAACTCGCGCCCGGCGGAGCTTTGGATCGAAAATGGGTCAGTCTGATCGAAGAGTACCCCGGCCGTTTTGTGATCGGTTCGGACACCGTCGGCGTCTTTGACCAGTACCAGCCGACCCTGCAACGCTACTATCTGCTGCTGGACGCGCTCCAGCCGGGGACCGCGCGAAAAGTGGCCCACGACAACTTCCTGGCCCTGCTTCCCGGGCGCCGGAACGGCGCCATGGGCCGGCGCTAACGCTTTCTACTGCAACCCTACTGTGCCGCGACGGTGACCCTTTTCCCGGTGCGCACCGAGTCGCGCGCGGCCTGTAGAATCTCCACTACGATCACGTTGTTCTCCAGCGAGTTCAGCCCCGAAGGCTTGAACTTGCCGCGCGCCATGCCGGTCAGATAGGTGATGGAATCGCTCTCCGCTGCCGGCAACTCGCCCGGCTTGCGTGTTTCCTCGGCGCGCTGCCCCGGCAGGCGGACGCGCAACCCTTCCCCTCCCGTCGCGATGGCGTACCCCTTCTCGCCGTAAACCTCGAAATCCTTCCGGCTGAACGGCCAGTTCCACGACGCCTGGATCACGCCCTGCGCCTTCGGGTATTGCACCAGAATGGTGGCCTCGTCATCCACCCGCGCGTAGATGCCCGGCTTGTTGGTCTGCGCGATCGCCGTCACCGCAACCGGGCGTTGGTTGCCCATCAGCCACGTCATCAGGTTGGCGCCGTAACAACCGAAATCGAACAACGCGCCGGCGCCATTCTTCACCGGGTCCGTCAGCCAGGCGAGAAATTCCGGCTGGACATGGATCTCCTTCGGCCCCTCGTGGCCATCCATCGCCACCATTCGGCGGATCTCGCCCGCGGCGTTCTGCTCTTTGATCAGTTTCCAGATCTCGCCGTGGCTCTTGTACCAGGTGGTCTCGTAGTTCACCATCACGGCGATGCCGCTCGCAGTCGCGGCCTTCTGAATGGCGCGCGCCTGCGCCATATCGACAGCCAGCGGCTTCTCCATCATCACCGCGATTTTGCGCGCCGCGCACGCTTCCACCACCATGGCGTGATCGCTGGTGCTGGTGAAGGTGGCCACCGCCTCGGGATGCACCCGGTCCAGCATCGTCCCCAGGTTCTGAAAAAGAATCTCCGGCGCGAACCCGTTGGACTTCGCGTAGCTCGCCGTCAACCCCGCATCCGGATCGAAGACGCCGACAATCTCCACGTCCTTGCGCAATTTGGCGCTTCTCAGAAATCCGGAAACGTGCCCGTGCACCAGGCCGGCGATGGCGAGGCGCACCGGTTTCGCCTCGGGTGTCTGCGCCCCGAGCACGGTACCAAACGAAAGAAGTACAATCAACCCGCGAGTCATGCCTGCATGATATCAGTAGGACAGACCATCGCTTGTGTGGTCTGTCACCTCACCGGACCTTAACCCGCGCGCGGCGGATATATAATGGAATCCGGTCAGGGCCCCCCTGACCGCCTCAACCGAAGGCTTGAAGGAGAACACGAGATGAAGCGTCACGTTCAGATTGCGGTGCTCGCGCTAGTCGCTTTCGCACCGCTTGTTGCCCAAACGCCGAAGGGCTGGAAGATGCGCGTCGATCGGAGCACGGCAGCGTCGGACCCCGACGCCCCCGGCGACATCAAATTCGTAACCATGGGATCGGGCTTTCACGCCACGAATCCGCAAGCGGCGGTCTACTGGAATCCGGCGAACACCGCGGCGGGCACTTATACTGTCAAGGGCACGTTCACGCTGATGAAACCGAGCGGCCACACCAACTATTACGGCCTGGTATTTGGCGGCAGCAGTCTCGAAGGCGCCGAGCAGAACTATCTGTACTTTGTAGTGGCGCAGAACGGGACCTGGCTGATCAAGAGCCGCACCGGCGACGCCACCGCTACCATATCGCCGAAGACGCCCAACGACGCCGTCAAGAAGCCGGAGGCCGACGGTAAATCCGCCAATGCCCTCGAAGTGCGCGTCGGCGCCGACAAGATCGATTTCGTCGTCAACGGCGTGGTGGTACACTCCGAACCGAAGAGCGGGGCGTTGGCGAAGACCGACGGCATCTACGGCATCCGCGTCAACCATCTTTTGGAAGTTCAGATCGACGGATTGTCGAAGTAGCGGGAGCGCTGTGGCCGCTGGGGCGAGTTCCATAAAGGGCGGCCCTCCGTTCGCCCGCGCCTCACTCCGCCCGCTTCGTTAAGTACCTCGTGTGGGTCTCGCCACGCACCGAGTAGAACGGCGCGAAGCGCAGTCCCGACGCGACGATCTCCGGTCGTTGCGCCCAATCACTGGGCTGGTGATGCGCAGGAACCGCAGGGCGCCGCGCGAGAGAGTGAAGGCGCGGGCCGGGAGGCCCGCGCTCATCTCAAAATTGGACGCGGAGGCCGAGTTGCCACTTTCTCATTTGAGTAAGATTTGCGATGGCAAATATCTGGCCCGCTGTGGGCGAATCCACCTGCGCGTTCGGCTGACCGAGGTTCACGTGGTTGAAAGCGTTGAAGAGCTCGGCGCGGAACTGGCCCTGGACGCGTTCGGTGAACTGGAACTTCTTGCTGAGTGAAGCGTCCGTGTTGAAGAAGTGCGGTCCAAAGAACCCGTTGCGGGTGGCATTGCCGAAACTGCCGGCGGCCGGGCGGCTCCAGGGACCGCGCGTGCAGCCGTTGGCGTTGAGCAACGCGGTGGCGGCGGCCGTGTTGAGACAGCCCTGGCCGCTGGTGCCCGCGGGAGCGGTGGCGAACCAGCCGGCGGCGCTGGGGTTGGCGATGCCGGCGCTGCCGACAAGGTTGGCGCGGCACGGGCCGGTGTCTTCGTCACTGCCGCAGTTGACGTACGAAGGCGTGAACGGAATGCCGGATTCCCAGGTGCCGACGCCGGCGACCTGCCAGCCGCCGATGACGAGGTCGGCCACACGCGAGGCATTCTTCAGGAAGTGCTTGCTCCTTCCGAAGGGGAGTTCGTAGAAGCCGTTGAAGTTGGAGACGAATCGCCGTACGCCGTTTTCCCGGCCGTAGTCGATGTTGTGGTTCCACAGGAAGTAGTCGTTGGCGAAATCGAAGGCGCTGGCCCAGGTGAAGTTGCCCTGAATCTGGAGCCCGCTGGCGAAGCGCTTCTCGCCGCGGACCTGTAGCGAATTGAACTTCACGCTGCCATCGTCACTGAAATACTTGATGCTCTGGGTCCAGCCGAATCGCGGGAAGAACAGGCGGCGCTGGTTGGTGCTGAGCGTGCCAAAGCCGACGATGCTGGGCTGGTTGATGTTGTAGTTGGTGCCGCCGGGCGTGACGTGATAGCCCTTGTTGCCGACGTAGCCGATGGAGATCACCGTGCTCGGCGTGAACTGCCGCTCCACGGTGAAGTTCCAGGCATCGACGACGGGCAGCCGCATGGTGTTCTTGCTGGTGAGCGGCAGCACGTTGGGCGCGACTCCATTGGGCAGCATGGGATTGCCGTTGGGACCCTTGGGCTGCGAGGCGAGGATGGTGGTGGGGTCGAGCGCCACGGGGCCCTTATCGAGAGTGAAGACGGAAAGCCACGGCTGCGACGGATTCAAAGACTGATTGGCCAGCACGGGCAGGTTCTGCGTCACGTTGTGGCCGTAGGAGACGCCAAACACGCCCACGTCGTAGGAGCGCCCGTAGCCTGCCCGGACGACGGTCTTTTGATCCAACTCATAGGCCAGGCCGACGCGCGGCGCGAAGTGCGTCAGGGCGGTATTGACGTTGCCGTTCATGCTGACGCCGTTTTCGCCGGTAATCATGACTTCGCCGGTGGAGAGGTTCTGGAAGCCGCCGTTATCCTTGCCGTTCACATACTGGGGGAAGTAGATTTCCCACCGCAGGCCGAGGTTCATGGTGAGTTTCGGCGTGATCTTCCAGGTGTCCTGCACGTAGCTGAACAGGCGGTTCTGCCGTTCGGCGGCTGCGGTGGAGTTGCTCACGTAGCGGGTGAACGAGTTGACCTGGCCAAGCAGGAAAGAGGCCAGTCCCAAGCCGCCGCCGTTGGGACCCTGGGTGGTGGTGGGGTCGAAGGTGAGTTGTCCGGCGCGGTGCGAATCGCTAGGCACGCGCAGGTTCTGCCCGTAGCGCCAGTCGGCGCCGAACTTGATGGAGTGGTTGCCCACGGTGTGGGTGGTGTTGGTGACCCACTGGAATCCATTTTCCTGCTCGTTGAGGGGGCAGTTGCACTGGTTCACGGTGAGCGAATAGCCGAAGCTGAAACCGCCGGTGCCGTTCAAAGCGACGTGGGGCATGCCGGAGGTGTAATAGGAGTCGAGGTTGAGGCCGGGGATGCCGGCGTCCTTGGCCGGCGAGGTGCCGAGGCCGTTGGGATTGACGAACACGCGATAGCGGAAGAAACCGAATCGGAAGTCGGTGAGCCAGGTGGGACGGATGGCGTAATCGAAACCTGCCGACAGACTCTGGTCGCGCAGATCGGAACTGCCGGCGAATCCAGCCACGCTGAATTGCGGGCCGCCGGCGGCGAATCCGAACGCGCCGGGAGCCACCTGCCCGTATTTCATGAAGCTGTAGCGGCCGAAGAGGTGAAGCTTCTCGGTCTGGTAGCGGTCCACGCGAACGTCGAAGGCATCGCTGTTGAGCACGCCCTGACCGGCGGCGACAAAGTTGGGAACCGCGCCGCTGACGCCGAGCACATTGGGTAGCGGAATCGACTGGAGCAGTCCGAGAGCCTGCGAGGAGAGCTGGCTGGTCGGGATCACGTTGCCGGCGAATTGCTGGCGCGCGGCGGGAACGATGGTGCAGTCGCCGGCGTTGCACGGATTGTAGATGGGCGTGTTGAGGTCGCTCAGATCGCCGGTGCGTTCGGCGGCGGTGGGAACGCGCGTCAGCAGGGAGGCTCCGTTGTGCTGGCGGTTGGCCTGGTAATCGCCAAAGAAGAAAGTCTTGTCCTTCTGAATGGGGCCGCCGAGCGAGGCGCCGAACTGGTTCCACAGGGTGGGTGGGATGAACTTTCCGTTGGTGCCCACGATGGGCTGGGCCTGCGCGAAGGGGTCGCGCGCGGCGCCATGCTGGTCGCGGCGGTATTCGAAGAGGCTGCCGTGCAGAGTGTTGGTGCCGCTCTTGGTGTGGGAGGCGATGATGGCCTGGCTCGATTGGCCGAATTCGGCGTCGTAACTCGTGGTGGTGATCTTCATCTCGGCCACCGAATCGAGGTTGGGGGTGATGACCGGCTCGCCCAGGACGGAATCGCGGTTATCGGTGCCGTCCAACTGGAAGGAGATGCCTCCCCAATACTGGCCGCCGATGGTGGGGCGGAAGATGTCGTGGGGCTGTTCGCTGGGCGCGCTGGTGCCGGTCGCCTGAACGCCCGGGACCATGAAGTAGAGGCGGCTCACATCACGGCCGTAGACCGGCAGTTCCTGCACGGAGCGCTGCGTCATGGTGTCGGAGACATCGGCCTTTTCGGCCTTGAGCAGCGGGGCTTCGGAGGTGACGTTCACGGTCTCGCCGACGGTGCCGAGGGCGAGACGCCCGTTGATCGAGGTGACGGCGTCCACTTCCACGTGCACATTTTTCGAAGTGTAGGCAGAGAAGCCTGCCGCTTCGATGCGCACCTCATAAATACCGACGATCAGGTGGCCCTGGGTGTAGTTGCCGGATTCGTTGGTGACGGTGTTGGTGGTGATGCCTTTTCCCGTGTCGGTGATGACAACTTTGGCATTCGGGACGGCGGCTCCGCTGGAATCGGTGACGTTGCCGGAAATGCTTCCGTAAACCGCCTGCCCGAAAAGGGCTACGGGCGCGGACATCGCAAGCGCGCACAGACAAAGCGCGAGAGTTTTCATTTGTTTCCCCTTCAGTCGGCATACCGGGCCGACAATTGGGGAGATTCTATCAGGAAGCCGGCTCGAATACAATGCGATCTGTATTCCGATGGCGAGCCGCCGCACATTTATTCGATCGGTGAGCCGGGTGCAATGTACCCGACGCGCGATCAGAGGCCTTCGAGGACCGCGGCGGCGTGGCCCTTGGTCTTGACCTTGTGGTAGATCTTTTCGATCTTGCCGTCCGGGCCGATGACGAAGGTGGTACGCTCGATGCCCATCACCTTCTTGCCGTACATGTTCTTCTCTTTATAGACGCCGTAGGCTTCGGCGGCGACGCGATCCTGGTCGGCCAGGAGGGTGAACGGCAGATCGTATTTCTCTTTGAATTTCGCTTGCGCCGCGGGCTTGTCCGGCGAGACGCCGATGACCGCCGCGCCCTTCTTGCCGAACGCTTTAATCTCGTCGCGGAACTCGCAGGCCTCGACGGTGCAACCCGGCGTATCGGCCCGGGGATAGAAGTACAGCACCACGCGCTTCCCCTTCATCTGGGAGAGCTTGAAGTCTTCGTCTGAGTCCGTATGGACGTGAATATCGGGAGCCGGATCGCCTACGTTCAACATGCATCACCCCAGTTTTTGTTTGAATAGATCGGTCACTACGGCCACATTGGCCTGGCCGCGGGTGGCCTTCATCGCCTGGCCCACCAGGAAGTTGATCACCGTCGTCTTGCCGCCCTGGTACTGTTCCACCTGTTTGGGATTGGCGGCGATCACATCGGCGATGATCTTCTCCAGCGCGCCCGCGTCGGAGATCTGCTTCAAGCCTTCGCGTTCCACGATGACGGCGGCGGGCTCGCCGGTGGAAAACATTTTCGGGAAAATCTGTTTGGCGAGTTTGCCGGAGAGTTCGCCGCTAGAGATCAGATTGACGAGCTGTCCCAGGTTTTGTGCGCTGACCGGCGAATCGGCGATCTCCTTGCCCTCGGCGTTCAGCATGGCCATCAGGTCGCCCATGACCCAATTGGCGGCCATCTTGGGATTGCCGGAGACGGCGGCGACGGTCTCGAAATAGCCGGCTACGGCGCGCGTGGCGGTGAGCACACCGGCGTCGTATTCGGAGAGAGCGAACTCGCCCGTGAAGCGAGCGCGCTTGCGTGCGGGCAGCTCCGGCATGGAGGCGCGCACCTCGCCGAGCCACTTATCGCCGATGCGCAGGGGCACGAGATCGGGCTCGGGGAAATAGCGGTAGTCGTGGGCGTCTTCCTTGCTGCGCATGCTGAAGGTCTCGTCCAGTTCGGGGTTGTAGAGGCGCGTCTCCTGCACCACTCGTCCGCCGCTAGCGAGGAGCGCCACCTGGCGGGCCACTTCGAATTCGATGGCCTGCTTCAGGAAGCGGAACGAGTTCAGGTTCTTGACCTCGGCGCGGGTGCCGAATGGCTCGGTGCCCTTGAGCCGCACGCTGACGTTGGCGTCGCAGCGCAGATGGCCCTTCTCCATATCGCAGGTGGAGACTTCGATGAACTGGATGACCTGCTTCAGCTCCGTCAAGTAGGCGTGGGCTTCGTCGGCGCTGCGCATATCGGGCTCGCTGACGATTTCGATGAGCGGCGTGCCGCTGCGGTTGAGATCGACGTAGGAGAAGCGGCCGGAATCCTTGAAGCCATCGTGCACGCTCTTGCCGGCGTCGTCTTCCATGTGGACACGGGTGACGCCGATGCGCCTGGGACGGCCGTCCACCACGATATCCACGAAGCCGTGCTCGGCCACCGGCTCGTCATACTGCGAGATCTGGTAGCCCTTCGGCAGGTCGGGGTAGAAGTAATTCTTGCGCGCGAATCGCGAGAGCGCGCGTACCTGGCAGTTCAAGGCGAGCGCGCCTTTGATGGCCAGTTCCACGGCTTCGCGGCTGAGGACGGGAAGCGCGCCGGGAAGTCCGAGGCAGACCGGACACACGTTGGTGTTGGGCGGAGAGCCGAAGCTGGTGGGGCAGCCGCAGAAGATCTTCGTGGCCGTGGCCAGTTGCACATGCACTTCGAGTCCGATTACCGGCTCGTAGCGCGCGATCATCTCCGGCGTAGCCGCGGCGATGGCGGAAGAAGACATGGTGTCCTTCTATTATAGGTACCGATTGGGGGGGCTCGGAGGGTCGGAACTAACGTAAATTTTGAGGAAACTCTGAGGGCGCATGAAGCACGCGGGGGTGGCCTTAGCTATGATAAGAAAAGCGGCTGCCGTGCGGTA
>JADGNS010000147.1 GCA_017883355.1 Candidatus Solibacter sp. | reverse complement strand
CTCGTCGTAGGCGCGCAATCGGCGGCGGACCACGTCTTCGCGGTCATCCTCGCGGGTGACCAACGCCGTGCCGTCGCGGTCGCACAGGCCCGGAATTTGCGGCGGTTGCAGCAGAGCGTTGTAAATGTGCCGGCACTCGGGACATTGGCGGCGCGCCGTAAGCCGCGTCACCAACGCCTCATCCGGAACGTCCAGGTGAATCACCACCGGAAGGGGCAGGCCGCGTTCGCGCAGCAGGACGGAAAAGTGGATGGCCTGGGGTACCGTGCGCGGGTAGCCGTCGAGCAGGAATCCGTCCCTGCAATCCGGCCGCGCAATCCGGTTGGCGACGATTCCATTGACCAGGTCATCGCCCACCAACCCGCCTCTGGACAAAATCGAGCAAGCCGCCTTACCGAGTTCCGTGCCGGCTTTGCACTCCGCGCGGAACATCTCCCCGGTAGAGATTGCGGGAATATTGAATCGCTCCGCCAGATATTCGGCCTGCGTACCTTTGCCACAACCCGGGGGTCCGAACAGCAATAAGATCACAAAAACCTCCATGTGACCCGCGCTGTTCCGGCCAGGAAAAATAAAAGCGGTTAAAAGTAAACCGGATCCGCGAGTCTTAATCTAGCCTAATCCTTGGCGGCGCCAACGTCAATGGGGGGGGGCTCGAGAGGGTGCGCGTCGTCGCAGATGCGGCCATCGGGACGCAGTTTGAGCTGGCGGTCGCGCCACTGCACGGTGTCGCCGAAAAGACCGGCGGCCCACACCGCAAAGCCGAACAGGTCGCGCAGCGGGATCAGCCAGAAATCGCGCCGCACTTTGCGGTCGCCGAGAATCCCGGCGCCTACCCAGACACCCGCCAGCACGCGCACCACGATCGCCGCCAGGCCGGCCTGCCATTGGTGCGCGCCGAGCGCCACCAGTGCCCACAGCGTGGCGTGGGTGACGACATAGCCGTAATAGCCCGAGGAGCGCGATACGCGGATGGTGCGCGACCAGCGCAACTGGTGCCGCCAGACCTGCCCCCACGATCCGGCGCCCAGGTCCGTCTCCACTACTACCGGCGCGAATTCGATGCGGTATCCGAGTTGCGCGATGCGGCGGCCCAACTGGTAATCGTCCGCCAGATAATTGGCGATGGCCGCGAAGCCGCCAATGCGCTCCAGTGCCGCGGCGCGGAACACCATGGTGGAGCCCAGGGCGAACTCCGCCACCCCCAGCAGGCGGGCCACCAGCACAGAGGGCGCGAACTCGGTGGCGATGCCCAGCGCCTCAAACCGCGAGGCCCACGAATCGGCGGCCGCGCGGTAGAGGCAGGTCACCAGGCCGACGCCAGGATCTTCCAGCGGCGCCGTCACGGCGCGCAGATACCCCGGTTCCACCACGATGTCGCTATCGTTCACCAGGAACACGGAGTAACGCGCCCGGCGGGCAAGTTCGGCAAGCACGCCGACCTTGGCGTTGGGCGCCTGGGTGGAAACGATGACGATTTCGATGGGCAAGCCGGGAAACTCGCGTTGCAGGCGCACGATATCCTGGAGCGCCGGATCGTCGGGCGTATTCACGCCGAAGAGGATTTCGAACTCGGGATAGTCCTGCGCGGCATGGGAGAGGATGGCTTCGTAGAAGCGCGGGTCGCGTCCGTGAATCGGCTTGAGAATAGAGAGCGGCGGCAGGGAGTTGGCCCGGGGCGGCACGCGGGCCGGCCGCCAGCGCGCCGCGGCGACGATGACGAGGCAGTAGTACGCCGCTGCCGCAATCGCCGGGATGGCCAGCCAGATCACAGGGATACCAGGGTCACCCCGCAGATCACCAGCGCGGCGCCCGCCCAGCGCAGCGCGTTGACCCGCTCCTTGAGAAGGTATTTCGCCAGCACCGTCTCCATCACGTAGGTGACCGCGGAGACCGGCACCGCGAAGCTGAGGTCCGTCATGGAGAGCAGCTTCATGAAGGCGAAAAACGAGATTGCCATGGCGACGACCGAGGCGATGACGAAGCGGTTGCGCGCCAGCAGGGCCAGCGCGCGGGAGATGGCCCCGGGACGAAAGTCGCGAATCTCGCCATGGCGCCGCATGCCGGCCGCCTGCAGGACTTCGCCGGCCGTGGTGGCGCCCACCATCACCGCCACCAGCACCCATTTCATCGGGAACCTCCGGCGGGTTGCGCTTCGCGGTGTGTGGTGGAAGGAGCGCTGCCGCTCACCAGGGCCACGCCGGCCATGATGAGGACGATTCCGGCCCAGCGCCTGCCGGTGATGCTCTCGTGGAGCAGCACCTTGCCAATCAGCGCCACCAGCACGTAGCCCACGCTGGTCACGGGCAGCACGTAGCTCAGGTCCGCCCAGCTCAACAGGGCCATGCGCGACAGTTGCCAGATAATCAGGAGCGCCACGCCGAGCGCCACCCAGGGCTGGAAGAGCGCGCCGATGTAATCCAGCGGAGAGGAGAGGTGAACGGATTCCGGGAGCCCGCGCTTCAGGAAGAAATCGCCGAACGCATTGGAGAAGACCACGATGGCCGTACAAATCCAGGTCTTGAGCCGGAGGCGTGCCGTTTCCGAGGTCATGCGCGGCGCGCTAATCCCCAGAATTGGCCGGGAGGGGCGCGGGCTTGGCAGCCTTTTGTTCCGCCACGAACTTCTTGCGTTTGGTGCGCAGCGCCATGTATTCGCGGGCTTCTTTGGTAAGCCGGCGGCGTTCGTCGGAGTTGAAGATGGCCTTGCGGACGATGCGCCACACCACGCGCGGGCGGAAGAAATACTCGCCGTAGAACCGCTCCACGAAATCCACCAGTTCGCCGCGGTCCAGACCGGGGTACACCACGTTGGGCAACTGGTGTCCGGTGTCATCGGTCATCGAATCGATGGTGATGAGCCCGTTCTTTTTGACGTAATCGTAAAACTCGGTGCCGGGGTAGGGATGGGCGATGGACACCTGAATGGTTTCGGTATCCAGCTTCTTGGCGAAATCGATGGTGCGGCGGATGCTCTCACGAGTTTCGCCGGGCAGCCCGATGATGAAATCGCCGTGGACGAGCAGGCCGAGTTTCTTGCAATTCGCCGTGAAGCGCTGCGCCATGTCCACGGTGGCGCCCTTCTTGATGTTCTTGAGAATCTGCGGGTCGCCCGATTCGTAGCCCACGATGAGCAGCCGGCAGCCGGCCTCCTTCATGGCCTTCAAGGTGTCGTAATCGGTAGTCACGCGCGAGGTGCAAGACCAGGTGAAGTTGAGCGGCTTGAGCTTCTTGCAGAGCTCGATGGTGCGATCTTTGCGGTAGTTGAAGGTGTCGTCGTCGAAGAAGACTTCCTTCATCTTCGGGAACTGTTCCAGCGCGTAGCGCACTTCATTGGCCACGTCGTCGCTACTCCGCAGCCGCCAGCGGTGGCCGGAGTGGGTCTGCGGCCACAGGCAGAAGGTGCACAGCGCCGGGCATCCGCGCGAGGTGTACAGCGAAACAAACGGGTTCAACAGGAAGGGGACGTTGTAGCGCGTGATGTCGAGATCGCGCTTGTAGACCTTGGTCACCCAGGGCAGCGAATCCAGGTCTTCGATGGCCGGCCCTTCCGGATTGTTGACGATCTGTCCGTTCCGGCGGAAACTCACGCCGGGCAGTTCTTCCAGGGGCTTGCCCTTGGCGTAGTCCACAATCTGGTGGTCGAACTCGCGGCGCACTACGAAATCGATCGACTTGTTGCCGAGCAGGGTCTTATCCGGCTCGGTGGTCACCGGCGGCCCGACGAACGCCACCTTCAATTTCGGGTTGACGTCCTTCATCATCTCCGCCATCTTCACGTCGACGTGAAAACCCGGGGTCGAGGTATACAGCACCAGCAGTTCGAAATCCTTGCCCATCTCGATGGTCTGTTCAATCGAGATTTTGTGCGGCGGCGCATCCACGACCTTACTGTCGGGCAGCATTCCGGCCGGATAGCAGAGCCACACCGGATACCAGTACGACTCGATTTCACGCGATGCCGGCCAGCGCGAACTGGCGCCGCCGTCGAATCCTTCAAAAGACGGCGGATTCAGAAACAGTGTTCTCATGCAATCTCCCGTGAACTGGCGGCCGGACTACTGGCCGTCAACGTCGTCGGCCGGCCCGTGTTTCAGAGCGTCGATGGAAAAGTTGCTGAAGTCGATGGTCAGCTCGGCTTTGCCGACGAATCGCACGTCCGCAACGCTCTGCACCTGCCGCGGTACCGAGATTCCGTCGCGGATTTCGTACTTCCGTATGAACGCCACCTTCTTGAGGAAGATGGAGGGGTTCTTCACCAGGTAGCCCGACTCCTGCACCTTGAGAAAGGTGCGCGCGTCAATCCAGACTTCACCCTTGAACAGGCCTTCGCGCTTCTGCCGGGGACTGACTTCGAAAACGTGCACGTCCCGCCCGGTACTCCGGTTCACGCCCTTGTACTTGAACTTGTAGTTCCGCGGGGTGACGGCGATCTCCGGCGACTGCTCTTTCTGGGCCTCCACCTCGGCGGTCAGGTAGCGCGAGATGATCTCCTTGTTGACGATTCCGTCGCCTTCAAAGTGGGCTCTATCGTACCGGATGAGACCGAGCGGCGAAATGTGCCGCAAGGCGTGCAAACGGCCGTGCTTCTTCAGTTTGGGAAGCGAGGCGTCGATCTCGACATCCATCGACGCGCCGCGCACTTTCTGGGCCTGCGCTTGAGAAGCGGTGCAGTAGTTCTCAACGATCGAATCCGCCGGCACCGTCAGTGGTTCAGCGACGACGCTCAGACTCAGAATGGCGGCACACAGGAAAACACGGATCTTCAAATGATAGCCCTCAGATGTTGACTTAATGCTTAAGTGTAGCAGGACGTTGCATCTGGGGGCAAACCGGGGTAGCTGGCGAAAGCGCCTGCCCCAGCATTTCTCATCTGGTTTCGGTCGCAGTTACCGGTAGCTGCGGATGGTTTGCGCGCGCTCGTTCAGGCGCGCCGCGTCGTCGAACAGGCGTTCTTTCTGACGCACGAAGGCCAGGCTCTGCAGCGAATCGGCCAGTTCCGGTCCGCCGCTGACGGCGAACTTTTCGCGCATTTCGACGGCGGCGGTCAGCGCCTCGTCCGCCTCGCGGTAACGTTTTCGCTGCGAGAGCAGCAGCCCCAGATTGTTCTGGGCGACCGCCAGTTCCCACAGGCAGTCGGGACACGCCTTCTTCAACGATTTCACCGCCGTCGTCATGGATTGCTCCGCGAGAGCGAACTTGCCTTCCTGCATCAGGATCAGTCCCTCCTGGCTGAGGATGGAAGTCACCCTGGGATGATCGGGCCCGAGGCCCTTTTCGTACAGGAAGCGCGCCTGGCGGTACAAAGGCAGCGCCCGTTCCCCCGACCCCAACGCGCGGTGTACCTCTGCCACGCTGGTATAGGCCAGCGCCGTGTCCAGGCCGTTCTCCCCGTCGCTAGAGATCGCGATGGCCAGCGCCTCCTCCGCCAGCGGCAGCGCTTCCCGCGCCTGCCGCCGCCTCACCAGGCTGTACGACAGCCCTTCCAGGGTGCGCGCTGTCTGGATGTCGCGGGCATAAAGCTCGCGCTCGATGGGTAGCGCCTCCTGGTAGAGCACCTCGGCCCGCTGGGGGTCGTCCCCCATCATCAGATAGGTGCTGGCCACCAGATTCATGTTGGCGATCGTGCGAAGGTGCTTTGTGCCTAGCGCGCGCCGATGCAGGGCCAGCGCCTCCTCGAGGACTTTGGCCGCCGCCGCCCGATGCCCTTCGCCCGACATCGACACTCCGAGGTTCAGCAGGGTACCCGCCGTATGCGCTTCGAACGCCGGTCCCAGCGATCGCCAGATCTCGATCGCCTCCCGGTAGAGCCGTTCCGCCTCGCGGTTGTTGCCGCTCTCGGCTACCTGGTTTCCCTGCGTATTTAAACTTTGCGCGGTCTCCGCCGGCGTCTGTGCCGCCGCGGTGATCGCAGTAAGCATTGCGATGAGTAACCCGTTCATTGCCACCCTCCGGCTTCTGCCCGGATGGACGATGCATGCCCCGATAGGTCGCGTAAATCGGATGTGAACTCTGCGTGCTAACGACAGGCACTCTGGTGCGTCCAACACTCAATCGGAGCAGCGATCGCGAGGGGCCGAGAAAGACCGGTTGGCAGGCGGAAGCGCCCGCCCACTAAGTCGGTTCGCAGTACGGGACCGTACTTCTGAATCGGCAAACGCAGCCAGGGCTTTTTGCCGGGTGTTACCCTCAAGAGATGCCCCGGTATGAAATCTCTTCCGGCCGCCGTTCGCCCGCGACCCGCGTTACCCTCCTGGTTCTTTTGCTGTTCCTCTTGTTCGGCGTGCGTTCGTTTTCCGGTTACGCCATCGAGATCGAATGGTGGAAGGAACTGGGCCAGTTCAAAACCTGGCTCAGCATGCTGTATTACAGCATCGCTCCCGTCGCCGCGGCCACGCTGCTGGCGTTCGCGGCGCTGTGGATCTCCCACGCACGCGCGCTCAAATTCGCCGGCACTCGCCTCGGCGACCACCGCCTCTACGCGAGAATCTCCTCCCTCGCGCTGCTGGCTGTTGGCTGGTTCATCGCCGCCGGCGCCATCGACAATTGGACCGTGGTCCGCTACGCCGGCTCGCGCGGCCTGCCTGCCGCCACTTCCGCCTGGCGCGACGCGGTTTTCAGTCAACCTCTCTCCTTTTATCTCTTCGACCTTCCGTTCTATTCGCTGCTGCGTAGTTATTTTCTGGCGGTAGTCATCTTCTGCATCCTGGTCTACTGGGTGGCCGCCCGCGGCTGGCAACTGCGCCACAAGATGCCGGACCTGCGCGACGCCCGCGAACTGGACCCCCGCATCCTGCACCTCGAAGGCGGACTGGAATCGCGCTTCCTGCGCGGCGCCGCGGTGGTTCTGCTGCTCGCCTTCGCCCTCAAGTTTTACCTGGGCCGCTACGAGATGGTCTACAACGAGCACGGCACCTTCCTGGTCGGCATCGATTACGTCGATCAGAACATCGGGCTCCCGCTGCAATGGCTGGTGATCTTCGCCTGCATCGCCGCCGCCGGTTTCGTCTGGATGGGCCGTTGGTTCCTGGCCGGCCTCATGGCGCTATCGCTTGTAGTGGATTTCGCCGCTCCCCGCATTGTGAGCGCGCTCTATGTGCGGCCCAACGAGATTTCGCTGCAGCGCCCTTACATACAAAGTCATATTCACGCCACGCGGTCTGCCTTCGGCATCGAACAGCAGTTTAAGGAGATCGAGTTCAAAGCCCACCCCGAGGCCCTCATCGACGCCGCCGCCCACAAGCCGATTCTCGACAACGTCCGCCTTTGGGACACCCGCGCCTTCCACGACACGGTCACGCAGATCCAGGCATTGCGCCCTTACTACGTGTTCGCCGATACCGACGTCGACCGCTACACCATCGACGGCCAGTACCGGCAGACCCTGCTCACCCCGCGCGAACTCGACCTGCGCCAACTCCCCGCCGCGCGCGCCAACTGGATCAATCCGGCCTTCATCTATACGCACGGCTACGGCGTGGTGCTGGCGCCGGTCAGCCAGATCACACCCGACGGTCTCCCGGTGCTGCTCATCGAAAACGCGCCCCCCGAGGTGAAAACCAAATCCCTCAAGCTGACGCGTCCGGAACTCTACTACGGCGAAGTCACCCACGAGCCCGTGTTCGTCCACACATCGCGCGAAGAGTTCAACTACCCCAGCGGGGAAAGCAACGTATCGTCGCGCTACGAAGGCAAGGGCGGTTTTCCCGTCTCCGGCTTCGGCATGCGCCTGGCCGCCGCGGTCAGTGAAGGCGAGCCGAACATCCTGCTGACCAGCTATCTCACCGACAACAGCCGCATGATGATCCACCGCAAGATCACCGACCGCCTCAACACGCTCGCCGGCTTCCTCGCGTGGGATCCCGACCCCTACCTGGTGATCACCGACGAAGGCCGCCTGGTCTGGATGATCGATGGCTACACCACGAGCGAGGCCCATCCCTACGCGCACAGCGTCGACGTCCCCGACATGGGCCGCATGAACTATATCCGCAACGCGGTCAAAGCCACGATCGACGCCTATGACGGCGAGACTCACATGTACGTCTTCGCGCCCGACGACCCCATCATCGCCGCGTACCAGCGCCTGTTCCCCGACCTTTTCCGCAGCGCCGACAAGATGCCCGCCGACCTGCGGCGTCATGCGCGCTATCCCGAGACCCTCTTCCGCGTGCAGGCCGAGATTTACCGCACCTACCACATGCTCGACCCGCAGGCGTTCTATAACAAGGAAGATCTCTGGGATCTGGCGCGTCACACCACCGCGCAAGGCGGCGGCGCCGAGCCGGTGACCCCCACTTATGTAGTCACGACTTTGCCCGGCCAGGACAAGCCCGAGTTCCTGCTGCTCCTCTCTTTCACGCCGCGCAGCAAGGACAACCTGATCGGCGTCATGGCGGCACGTTGCGACGGCGATCACCTGGGCGAAATGGTGGTGCTGCTGCTCTCCAAGCAGGAGCTGATCTTCGGCCCCATGCAGATCGGCGCGCGCATCAATCAGGATCAGAC
>JADGNS010001136.1 GCA_017883355.1 Candidatus Solibacter sp. | reverse complement strand
ATGGAGATGGTTACCGCGGGCAGAGATTCCTTCGACGCCGCATTCACCATGCGAACGTATTCGGTAGGTTCGGCGCCGCCATCGGCGACTTCGGCCACGTTGCGCAGGAACACCGGTTTATCGCCCGCGATGCCGACCACGACGTTACGGACGTCCTCGGAGGTGCGGAGGAACTCGCCGGTCTCCAGGAGGTATTCGCGATTTCCCGAGTCGAACTTGCCCGAGGGCAGGCGTCGATTGGAAAGCCCGAGCGCGCCGGCAACCTGCAAGGGCGACATGTGATAGCCCGCCAGCTTGGCGGGATCGAGCACGATGCGCACTTCGCGGCGTTGCCCGCCCATCAGGGTAACGGCAGAAACATCGGGCACCTGTTTGATGGTGTCGACGAGCTGGGCCGCGATGCGCCGCAGGTCGAAATCGTTATAGCGGCGGCTGGAGAGCGTGAGGGCGAGAATCGGCACATCGTCGATGGAGCGCGGTTTCACCAGGGGCTGCGAAGCGCCCGGCGGGATCAGGTCGAAATTGGCCAACAGCTTCTGGTTCAGGCGGACGATGCTCTTCTCTTCGTCCTGGCCCACGTAGAAACGCACGATCGCCATCGACATCCCAGGGCTGGAGGTGGAGTAGATGTACTCCACGCCCGGGATCTCCCAAAGAAGCTTCTCCATGGGCTTGGTGATCCGCTCTTCCACCTCGTGCGCCGAGGCGCCCGGCATCTGGACGAACACGTCGATCATCGGCACGATGATCTGCGGCTCTTCCTCGCGCGGCAGTTTCCACACGGCGAACGCGCCGATGAGCAGGGCGGCGCAGATCAGAAGGGGCGTTAGTTTCGAGGAGATCCACGCGTGGGCGAAGCGCCCGGCTGGACCCAGGTGGCGACCCAGGTGGCGGGGTTCGCTCATTGCCGGACCTCTACCCGGGCGCCATCCTGCAAGCCCACGGGCAAGGGCAGAACAACCTTTTCTCCCGCGTTCAGGCCGGACAGAACTTCCACCGCATCTTTGGTGCGCCGTCCAGTGGTGACCAACCTGGTGTGCGCCACGCCATCTTCCACCACGAATACCGACTGCAACTGGCCGCGCTCCATCAGGGCGGCCAGCGGGACGGCTACCACCTTTTGCATACCCAGCGGGAAGATGGCCCGGCCGAACATGCCGGTACGCAGTCCCGGCGCGGCGGGAAGATCCAGCTTCACGAGATAGGTGCGCGATGCGGAATCCACTGAAGGCACGATCTCAGAAACCCGCGCATTCAGTTTTCGGTCGGTGGCTTCGACCACCGCCTCCACCGCCTGACCTACGCGCACGGTGGCCAGTTTCGATTCGTCCACCGAGGCTTCCAGGCGATAGAGTCCATCCTGCTCGATGGTGAGCAGCGGCGCGCCCGGCGTGGCCAGATTGCCGGGCTCTACCGTCCTGGTAATCACCACCCCGGAGAAGGGCGCCGCCAGCCTGGCGTAGTCGCGCATGATTCCCGCGGCGCGAACCTCCTGCTCCACCACCGCCATTTTGGAATTGATTTGGGAGCGCCGGGAGCGCACCATGTCGTAATTTGCCTGAGCTGCCTTGAGCCGCGCCGAGGCTTCATCCAACTCCTGATTGGAGATCGATTTCTTGCCGGCGAGTTCCTCCATGCGCTTGAAGGTGGTTTGCGCCAGATCCAGATTGGCTTTGGCGGCGGCCGTGGCATTCTCCAGTTCGGGGATGGCGCTCTGCACTTCGGCGCCGCCTGCCTCGGCACGGCGCAGGCTCACGTCCAGGTCCCGAGCGTCCAGCGTAATCAACGCCTGCCCTTGGCGAACACGGTCGCCTACTTGTACATTCACCTGCTGCACGTAGCCCATCACTTTGCTCGAAATCGTGGCCGTGGTGCGGGCGCGGACCGTGCCGGTAGCTTCGTAGCTCGTGGGCCAGTCTTGCGTGGTAACCGCCGCTACTTGCACCGCGACCGGTGGGACTTGCGGCTGTGCGGCGCGGCGCGCCGGTTCACTTCCGCAGGATGTCAGCAGAAGGACGGGAATGGGCAGAAGAAGGAAATAGGGCTTCATTTAGTTCAGAACCTCCGAATCCGCGTTGAGACGTCCCGCGGCAAGTTCGAGCATGGTGGCGGCGATCCGCTGATCGTGGATGGCGGCCAGGTATCGAGTACGGCTTTCCAGCACGGCGGTTTCCGTGCGCAAAAGGTCGGTCACGTTGTTCATCCCCGCTTCATAGCGGTTCTGCGTGATGCGCAGGCTCTCCTCGGCTTGCGCGACGGCCGCGGTGGCGACCTCGATGCGCTGCTGGGCTGCCTTGAGGCCGGCATAGGCGCGGCGCACTTGAAGGCGGATGGCCGAGTCGGTACGCTGCTCATCGAATTCGGCGCGCTTCACCAGATGGCCGGTTTCGGCGATGCGAGCCTTGTCCGCCGATCCGTTGAACAGATTCCAGCGGAGCCCAACGGAGGCCAGCCAGTTGGCTCCGCCGCGATCGATAAAACGTTGACGATCGGCTTCGAA
>JADGNS010000146.1 GCA_017883355.1 Candidatus Solibacter sp. | reverse complement strand
AGTTCGCAGCATTCAAAGGCGCTAAGGGAACAGCGTTGAGGTTAGCGCCCGTGCTTCACGATCGGGGTAACGATGTCCTCCGTCGCCGCGGGATCACCCTCCGCGGGACCGTGCCAGATGCATCCGCCAAACGTGCAAACGTAGATCATCTTCGCGTCCACAGGATCGGGGATCACGCGCTGGCCCCACTTGAAGTTGTATCCCTGGAGGCGAATCCAGGCTTCCCCGCGATTCACGGACTTCCAGACGGAGGATTCGAAGCCGGTCGCGTAGAGAACCCCGGGCGTCCGGGCATCCAGCGCGACGTCGAAGATGTGCTGGTCCTTGTCGAGAACGCTCTTCCAGGTAGTGCCGGCATCGATGGAGAGGAAGATGCCCCCTCCGGTATCGCTCGCCGTCCCGCGTCTTCCCCAGGCGGCCAGGTAGAGGCGGCCGGCATCGGACGGATCGATCGCGAGGCCGTTGGGGGCGTTACAGCCGGCGGGCAGAGCCAGTTTCTCCCAATGTTCCGCGCCATCGGACGATCGATAGATGGCGCCGTCCAGTGGACTTCCCACGCTGCCGTCGGTGCCGCGGCGCGCTACCAGCAGGTACAGCCGGCCCTTGGAGTCCAGGATCATCCGCCAGGCGAAGGGCTCACTGCCTTCCAGCCCGTTGTTCTTGAGGACCCAGCGGCGCCCTCCATCGGTGGACTTGTAGACTCCCTTTCCGAAACCACAAACATAAAGCGTGCGCGCTTCCGCGGGACTGTTCGGGTCGAGCAGGATGTGAGTGGCCGCGGTCTGTTCCATTCCTTCGACGCTGGGCTTCCAGCTCCGACCGCCGTCATCGCTCGCCACCACGCCTCCCCGGAACGTTTTCACGTCACGGTTTCGCCACATCTTGGGCCGGGGAAGATCGTGAACGCCAGAGACCGCGGCCCAGATCCGCCCCTTCACCGACGGGTCGAATACCGCCCAATAGGAGGTGTTTTGCCACTCGCGCGGAATGCCCCGGCTGGTGGCTTCTTTCCAGGACTGCCCGGCCTTGCGGCTCTCGAACAGTCCGAGATCGGCGAAGCTCACGAACCAATGATCCGGATCGAAGGGGTCGAAGTGAATGCCGTTCGTGGTTAAGACATCCAGACCCGTCGTCATCGTGCCGCCATCCGCCAGCCGGCGCGCATAGACGCCTTGCCACGTCTTGCCGCCGTCCCTCGTGCGCATGGTGCGGCCGAAGTCGGTTCCGAAACAGATGTCCGGATTCACGGGAGAGACGCCGAGGGCAAAAGGATTCTCGCCCCAACCCGGACCATACCGCTGGTTGATCCAGGGGTCCTGTACGTTCGTTGCCGCGGTCACATCCGTGTCGCGCCAGACCATCTGCCACGTCTTCCCCGTATCCACTGTCTTGGCGACACCCATGCTCCGCTCGGCCGCCGCCAGCGAGCGCGTGTGGTCGCGAAACGAGAGGTACGCAGTTTGCGGATGGTTGAGGCTCGCGCCCACCGCCCGCAGTTCCAGACTCGCGGTGCCCTTCGGGGCGTTGGAGAGGAAGTCGACCCCAACGGTGCCCCACTCGTTCCCGCCATCCACGGAAACATAGAGGCCCGTGGCGCCGGTGTTCCCGCCGCGCCAGTCCATGCCCGAGACGGCGTAGAAGACCGGCTTCTTCCCCTGTCCGGGAAAACCGGCCGCAATGTCCAGGAAGCGGTTGACGCCCGCGGGACCCTTCTGCCGGCGCAACACGCCGTTCTCGAGCACGCCGACCGAGTCCGGCCCGGTTACGTACACGGTGCGGTTGCCTTTGGCGGAACCGGGGTCGATATAGATCCTGCGTCCTCCGGCCGGCAGGTCCCCGACCGTCTCCCAGCTCTTGGCTGCGTCCTTGGACCGATAGAGTCCGGCCTTCTGATCCTTCGTTATGACTGCGAACAGCGTGCTGGAATCGCCGGGATCGACAGCCAGGGCCTGGACCATCGCCCGCGATCCGTCGCGCAATTGGATTTGCTCCTCCGCGTGATCCCCGGATATGAGGACCCTGGCAACATCGTCCGGCTTGGGATAGACGAGTTCCCAGGTTTTGCCCTTGTCCTTGCTGCGGTACAATCCCTCGGTCGCGACGTAGATGATGTTGCTGTTCACCGGATCCGGAACGATGAACCGTGCTACGCCCCTCAGGTTGAACATCCGCCAGGAATTTCCACCATCGGTAGAGATGTACGTTCCAGTCATGTCGCAATTGACCAGCACGAGATTGGGATCCACCGGACTTACCGTTGGATTGAACTGCGCGCCACCTCCTCCGGGGCCGATCACCCGCCAGGCGCCGCGGCTCTCTTGCGCAACGGCGTGCGAAGAGAGCAGTCCCAGTAGAGTGAGAAGAGCAATCAGTACGCGTTGCTTCACGGTTTCCTTTCTGCCGTCGTCAATTCAGTAACGACTGATAGACGACGTTGGAGAACTTCTGCTGGATGTCGGTTGTACTGGGCATCAGTTGAATCATCAGAACCACCACCAGGTGGCCGATGCGATCTACTTCGTAAGTCGTGCCGTACGCGCCTCCCCAACCGAACGCACCGACCCCCGACATTCCCTTGGCGCCGTAGCGATCCACTGTTTCGAAACCGAAGCCGAAGCCCAGTCCCGTGGTCGAGTGCAGCACGCCACTCTGATTCGTAGTCATCAAGTCCACGGTGCGCGGCGCCAGGATACGGACACCGCCGAGCGCGCCGCCCCTGCGGATCATCTCGAGGAACCGCGCGTAGTCGCGGGCCGTGGAAACGAGGCCGGCGCCGCCCGCGAAGCTCTTCTTGGGGCCCTCCACGTAGTGTCCCTGTCCTTTGGAACCTTCCGGAGCCCGCACGATGGTTGCGTCGGCGACGCTCGAGTAGACCGTTGCCAGGCGCTCGCGTTGCTCGGGTGCCAGGAAAAATCCGGTGTCCTTCATGCCCAGCGGCCCTGTGATCCGGGTGCGGATAAACTCGTCGAGCGGCATACCGGAAGCTTTCTCCACCACGCAGCCGAGTATGTCCGTGTTATAGCCATAGACATAAGACTCTCCCGGCTGAGCGACAAAGGGCAGGGTGCCTAACCGCTCCATGGTTTCGCATATCGGCTCGGTTTTGTCCGCCGTGTACCAGCCATTGCCGGCTGCCGGACCGAGGCCTTTCGCTTCATAGAGCGCTGCCACCAGCGGTTCCGTGCCGTAAGAAATACCGGCGGTGTGCGTCAACAGATCCCGTATGGTGATGGGACGCCTGGCCGGAACCATGGTGACGCCGCCATCGCCTCTCACCGCCACGGTGGTCTTGGCGAAGCTCGCAATGAAATGACTCACCGGTTCGGTGAGGCCGACCTTGCCTTCCTCCATCAGAGCCAGAATCGCGGTGCTGGTGATGGCTTTGGATTGCGACGCGATCCGGAAAATGGTGTCCGTCCTCATTTTGCGGCCGGCCTCTTTGTCGCTCCAGCCGACCGCGCGCTCGTACACCGGGCTCCCGTCGCGGAGCACCAACGCTACGGCGCCCGCGATCTGGTTGTCATCCACGTACTTCTGCAGAAAAGCATCCAGGCGTTTCAGCCGCTCCGCCGATAACCCGGGACTCGACGGCGCGGCGGCCTTCTTCGCTGGTGGTTGGGCGCAAGCCACAGCGCAAAACCAGGTCAGCGTCGCACTCAAACCTGCAATTAGAAAGGGGGATCGCATCGGCTTCTTCACCTCCCGGGTGCGCCGTTGCCGGCGGCGAACTCGATTCTATACCCCGGCACCGGCACCGTCAACGGATCGAGCGACATCAGCGACATCAGGCACAGCCGCCACCGGCAAGTCGTTTGCCCGCAAAGATGGGGCAGGCGGACCCAGAGGGTGCCCCGCCTGCCAACGCCCGCTTGCGGGCGCGTCTTTTTAACCGCCACCGGAAGCGCCCCAACCAACAAGGCATGGCCCGGTTCGAGGTTCTCGAGCCAGGCAGAGCGTTATGCCACGCGACTGGAACGGTATACTTAGTCAGATGCGTGTATTATTAACTCTTTTGCCGGCGCTTGCCCTGGCACAGACGCCCCCCGCGGCCACCCCGGCGGCACCTGCCCCGGCGGCCGCTACTCCCGCTAAGAAGGCCCCGGCGGCGGCGACCGCCAAGAAGTCTCCAGCGGCAGCCACCACGCCAGCCGGCGCGGCGACGCCCAAACCAGCGACGTCTGGAACCGCTGGCGCAGGGCGCGGAACACCCGGACGCGGCGCCGTGGCCGCACCCAAGCCGGCGGCGCCCGCGGCACCGGCGCCCCTGACCACCGACGAGGAGAAGACGATCTACGCCATCGGCATTTCGATCGGGCGATCGCTCTCCATGTTCAGCCTGACCCCAGCGGAAATCGAGCTGGTGAAGCGGGCCATCTCCGACTCCGCGGCCGGCAATCCCGCCGTCGAGTTAAACGAGTGGGGACCGAAAATCCAGCAAATGGCGACCAGCCGCGCGGCGGCCGGGGCGATCAAAGAAAAGGCGGCGTCCGCCGAATACCTGGCCAAAGCGGCGGCTGAACCGGGAGCCATCAAGACCGAGTCGGGACTGGTCTATCGCGAAGTGAAAGCGGGCGCGGGCGAATCGCCCAAAGCCACCGACACGGTGAAAGTCCACTATCGCGGCACGCTGGTCAACGGCACCGAGTTCGACAGTTCCTACAAGCGCAACGAGCCCGCGCAGTTCCCGCTCACCGGCGTGATCAAATGCTGGACCGAAGGCGTGCAGCGCATGAAGGTGGGCGGCAAATCGATGCTGGTCTGCCCCTCGGACCTGGCCTATGGCGACCAGGGACGCCCCTCGATTCCGGGCGGCGCGACGCTGCTCTTCGAAATCGAGCTGCTGGAAATCGCCGCGCCGAAGTAGGCGCCGCGGTGGCGGGGTCCTGACCGATGCCGCGGCGGCACGGGCCAGGGCTCCATCAACGGCTGGCGTTAAGCATTCGGCCGCGCCGCCTTGCGAGCCTCCGCGGAATCGTAGCTTTCGCCGTACATCGCGGGCACTTTCGCTCCCATCGGCCGGAGATACATCGACAACTGCCCACGATGGTGGATCGAGTGATGCAGCACGAAGGCGAGATACATCACCGCGGGCAGTTGGAACAGGCCCCGAAAGTCCAGGACCTTGAGTAGCTGCTCCTTGGTCAATTTCGTCAGCTTCTCAAAGCGCGGTTCGAAGTTCTCCGTGTACCAGGCGGCCAGGTCCGCCGAGTTCTTGATGGACTCAGGGCGAGGCCTGGGGCTGAAATCGAACTCACCCGCCGGCAGAGCGTCCATGAATCGCATCTCCGTCGCCGCGATGTGCCAAGCCAGGTCCAGGGCGCTTTTGGAGATTTCGTCCGGGCGATAGTCGGCGCGATCCAACGGAATTGCTTCGATGACGCTCTTGGTGATGCGGTGTTCGTTCTTGAGCCCCGGGAGGTAAACCCCACGGAGCAGGAAATCGGCTTGATCGGGTTGGATTGGATGCATGGGTACAGAATACCTCAGGAGCCGCACTCTGAAGGCATGCGACCATAGCGGGTGATGAGACGCCTGTCGCTAGCGATCGCCGCTGCCCTGGCCTGCGCCGCTCCGCCGCCGGGCGCCTCGGGGTGGCGTATTGTCGGACCGGGGGGCGGCGGTTCCCTCTTCCTCCCGACCGTCAGCCCGCACGATAGCCGCACCGCGCTGGTGGCGTGCGATATGACCGGCGCCTACCTCACGCACGATGGCGGCGCCACCTGGCGCATCTTCAACCTGGGTGAGCCGGTGCAGTTCTTCCTCTTCGACCCCATCGACGCCAAGGTCATCTATGCCAAAGCCCTCGGCGTCTTCCGCAGCGGCGACGGCGGCGAGACCTGGAGACGCTTCTTCCCGCGCGAAGTCCAGAAGATCACCATGGGGGACGACCACGCGTCGGGGCGCATCTACGCTGCCAGCCAGCCCGCCGGAGAAGTCACCGCCATGGGCGTCGACCCCGCCGACTCGCGCTCGCTCTACCTCGCCCTCGGCGCCGCGCTGTGGACCTCCATGGACGGCGGCGGCACGTGGCAGAAATCCGCCGATCTTGCAGGCCCGGCGCGGCGGATCTGGATCGACGGGCAATCGCCGCGCGGCGATCGGACGCTGTACATCGCCGGGCCCGACTGGTTTTACATCCGCCGTGGAGGCGATTGGCGCACCACGAAGCTCCCTGGCACCGCCACGGAGATCGCCGGTGCACCTCCCGTGTTCTACGCCACCATCGCCGGCAAGATCTATGTTTGCACCGATGGCGGCGTGACCTGGCGCGACTCCGCCCTGCCGGGATTTCAGGGACAGGCCACCGCCATCGCCGCTAGCGCCGAGCATCCCGAGATCGCCTATGTCTCCTACAGCGGATTGCGCACGCCCTTGCGCACCACCTGGGGCGTGGCCAAAACCACCGATTCCGGCCGTCATTGGGAACCGGTCTACGACCACGTGCGCGACGCCTGGCTGACCGAACGCTTCGGCGCCGGATGGGCGGGCAACCCGTACGGCCTCGGGGTGGCGCCCCACGATGCCGGCGTCGTCTACGCCACCGATTCCGGCCGCGTCATGCGCACCACCGATGGCGGCAAGACATGGAACTCCGCCTACTCCAATCGTGCCGCGGATGGCAACTGGACCACCAACGGGATCGACGTCACCACCTGCTACGGCGTCCACTTCGACCCCTTCGAGGCGCGCCACATGTTCATCAGTTACACCGACATCGGTCTGTGGGCCAGCGATACGGCGGGCGCAAGCTGGTACAGCGCCACGCGTAGCGGCGTGCCGCCTCAGTGGGAGAACACCACCTATTGGATGGAGTTCGACCCCGCGGTGCGCGGCCGCATGTGGGCCGCGATGAGCGGGACGCACGATCTGCCGCGTCCCAAGATGTGGCGCCGCGCCGGACCGGATTCCTACATCGGCGGGGTGGTGCGCAGCGACGATGGCGGGCGCACGTGGCGCGTGCAGAACAACGGCATGCCGCAGACCGCCGCCACCCACATCCTGCGCGATCCGGCGGGCGCGCTCTACGTTACCGGCTTCGGCGGCGGCGTCTTCAAATCGACGGACGGCGGCGAACACTGGTCACTCAAAAATGCCGGGATCTCTGGCGACCGGCCCTTCGCCTGGCGCACCGTGCGCGATTCCCAGGGCGCGCTCTACCTCGTGGTGGCGCGGCGCAGCGATGACGGCAAGTTCGGCGATGCGGGCGATGGCGCGCTGTACCGTTCCACCGATGGCGCGGAGAGTTGGTCGCGCGTGCCGCTCCCCTCGGGGGTGAATGGGCCGAATGGCTTGGCCATCGACCCGCACGACCCGGCGCGCCTGTACCTGGCCGCGTGGGGCCGCAGCACGCGCGAAGGCGCGGCCGATGGCGGCATCTACCTCTCCACCAATCGCGGCATCGCATGGCGCCGCGTGCTGGGGCAGGATCAGCATATTTATGATGTCACCATCGACCCGAAGGACGCGCGCGTGCTGTACGCCACCGGCTTCGAATCGGCCGCGTGGCGCAGTGCCGATCGCGGGCTCAACTGGAAACGCATCCCGGGCTTCGATTTCAAATGGGGCCATCGCGTGACGGTGGACCCGCAAGATCGCGGCATGATCTACATCACCACCTTCGGCGGCAGCGTGTGGCACGGCAAGGGCTGGTAGGCCGGGTCCGGCGTACCCTGGAAGATATGGAGTGGTTTGAGAACGAGGACTTCTGGCGCGAGTTGTACCCTTACGTATTCCCGATGGAGCGGGTGGCGGCGGCGGAGTGTCAGGTGGCCCAGATTCTGGCGCTCTCCGGCGTGACCACGGGCGCGGTGCTGGATTTGTGCTGTGGTCCGGGGCGGCATGCCGTGGAGTTGGCGCGCCGCGGCTTTGCGGTGACGGGCGTGGACCGCTCCCCCTTCCTGCTGGAGCGCGCCCGGGAGAGAGCCGATGCGGCGGCGGTGTCTTTGGAGTGGGTGCTGGACGACATGCGCGAGTTCGAGCGCCCGGCAACTTTCGTCCTGGCGTGCAATCTGTTCACCTCGTTCGGCTATTTCGAGCGCGAAGAGGACAACCTGCGTGTCCTGAGCAACGTCCGCGCAAGCCTGTGCGACGGCGGAATCTTCGTCATGGATATGGTGGGCAAAGAGCGCCTGCGGCACGCCGGACTGGAACCGCGCCACACCCCGTTTGCCGATGGCGCAGTGCTGATCCAGCAGGCCCGGCAGAACCCCGATTGGACGCGTCTGGACAACCACTGGACGATCGTCAAAGGCGGCCAATCGCGCAGCTTCCGCTTCGGGCACTGGCTTTACTCGGGACCGGAGTTGGAGCGGCGCCTGCTCCACTGCGGCTTCGCCGGCGTTCGCTTGTGCGGCGATCTTCAGGGCTCGCCCTATGGGCCGGAGGCTCCGCGCCTGGTGGCTGTGGCCCGCAAGGCATAAGCGGAAAAGATCTCACCGGCTGATACACTGGCAGAAAGCATGGTTGCCAATACGGCCTTACCGGGGACCAACGTGAGCGAGCTTGCCGGCCACCCCGGAGTCCGCGA
>JADGNS010001135.1 GCA_017883355.1 Candidatus Solibacter sp. | reverse complement strand
CATCGCGCAGCGCGATCAAGAACATCTCATCGGAGTCCTCTAAGGCCGCATTCAGGTAGTGAGAAGCTTCGGTCGAATCCTGTAGGTCCTCCAGCAGACTTTCGCGATAGGGCCGAGTACGCTTAGGCATTGTATTCACTCCAGCGCCATTTGGCGATTCTAATGTCGTTGTCTTGTGTGGCCTTCTTACCGCCGCCTAACAAAATCACGCTATCGCCGTCCTCGCCGAAATATATCCGATATCCTGGCCCAAGATCGAATCTCAATTCGAGGACTCCATCGCCAACTGGTTTGCAGTCTCCAAAATTCCCTTCAGCTACACGGTTGAGCCTTATGCGGAAAGCCCGTCGTGCCAATCCATCACGCACACTCCCAATCCAGTCCTGAAAGCAGTCGCGGTTCTCTGGCGAAATGTAGTTTTGGAGTATCCGTTGCCGCGGTTCCACGTTGAGCTATCGCATTTATACCGCATCCCCATCTTTTGCCGCATTGTGATTTTTAAATCACAATAAGAGTATACCACCGCCCACCACTGGGGCCACGATTACCACACCAATTCGAACCTTACCGCGCGGCCACCGGGATCACGAAGCGCAGCGCCGTGTGGGTGGGCGAGAAGGCGGCAACTTTTGTGTCCTTGAGGCCGACGGCGCGGCCGGCATCGAGGACTTCGATTTCACGGATGACCTGGACTCCCTTGGGGTAGACCACCCAAAGCGCGCCGGCGGGCTTGAGCGTGGCGGCGAGTTTCGGGATCTGGGCCAGCGCCTGGCGGAGCGGGGCGGCGAGGAAGATCAGGTCGGCGTTGGCCTTTCCGGCCACGGTTTCGACGTTGCGCAATTCGTCGAGGAATCCGTGGTCGAACTCGCCGGCGACGCGCACGGTAAGGCCAGGCTTGATGCCGAGTTTCTCGGCGCGGGAAGGGGGGTGGAGGATCTTGCGCGCCCACTTTTCGGCGGCGACGCCGAGTTCGAGGGAGACGGGACCGCCGGGGAAATCCAGGTGCAACACGCCAGCGTGCGCGGTAACGGATGCGAGATCCTTGATGGCGATTTTGAGACGTTCCTCACCGCGAAAGAGGATGTGGTCACCTTCGAGCTGGGCCTTGCCGGTCAGCGTACGGCGCCGATAGTGCATGCGGCAATCCAGCTCCTGGCCCATATCTACGGCTCAATGGTGGTGAGTTCGCCTAAGTTGTTGCCCAGATCGCACAGGTAGCCTGGCGTGCCGCCGATGAGGTATACCCACTTCATGCAGCGCCTCCTACGAGTGGTTGCGGCTCACGAACTTGGCGCCCAGCGCGCCACCGGCCATGCTCAGCAGGGTGATGAAGACGAACAGCATCAGCAGCATGGCGATCAGGACGGTGGCCAGTCCGGGGGCGCTTTCCAGCATGCGTAGCGCTTCCTGAACGTTGGGGTCGGTAGGGTTCTTCAACTGCTGGCGGAAGAGCGCGGCGATGCCGCCATTGGCGGCCAGGGGTACGATCGTCAGGGTGAAAATCACGGTCGTAATCGCGAACATGATCACCCCGGTGATCCAGCCCAGGCGGACGCCGGCGCGGACGTTGAGAAGCACGCCGGTGCGGCGGCGGTGGAAGAAAACGGCCAGGAATCCGGCGGCGATCCAAAGGACCAGATTGAGCGCGGGAACCCAACTGAGCAGGAACGCGATCGGCGCGACGATAAAAGCAATCCGCACCGCCACCAGGTTGTGGAAATTGAGCGCGGGCGGTTGCGGCGCGGCGGCGACGGGCGCGGATAACGGTAGGGGCGGGACTAGTTCCGCTTCACTCTCCGGTTCGGGCTCTGGCGCAATGACGTCGCGCTGCGGCTTGCCGCACTTGTGGCAGAAGAGGGAGTCGGGCGGCAGTTGAGCGCCGCAGGTACAGAATTCCGGCATTTTCTACCTTCAGTGTACCAACTGGCGGTCCGAGAGCCTGCGTTTCAAACATCGATTGGGTGAGACGCTCCGCGCGGGCACCTAAAGACCCGCTCAAAACCTATCCCCAGAGTTCGTGAACCGGCATGTAGGGGACAGGGCCCGTCTTCGGGACGTATTCGAAGCCGCGTCCCAGCGGGTCGTCGTGGCGCACCGTCGTCCAGTCGATGCCCAGCGCCGAGTAGATCGTCGCCTCGATATCTTCCGGGTACACGTAGCGGTTCTGCGACCAGCCGTAGTTGATCGTGTCGCGCCCCTGTGCGTCGGTCTGGCCAATCGCCTGGCCGCCCTTAATGCCGCCGCCGGCGAAGAAGCAGAACTGCTGCGGCCAGTGATCCCGTCCGCCCGCCGCCGTGACCGGCCCCACGGTCCGCCCGAATTCGCCGTACATCACGATCAGCGTCTTGTCGAACAGCCCGTTGGCTTTCAGATCGTTGATCAGCGTCGAAAGGCCGTCGTCGATAATCTTGATCTTGGCCTGCAGGTTGTTCGCCGCGTAGATATTGGAGTGCATATCCCAGCCATCGTTGCTCGTGATCTGGATGAAGCGCGTGCCCAGGTTGGCCTTCAA
>JADGNS010001134.1 GCA_017883355.1 Candidatus Solibacter sp. | reverse complement strand
GTTGGATCGTGTCCGCAGTTTTGCGCAGGCCAGTGACGGGGCTCTGTGGGTGGCGAGCGCCAACGGGGTGCACCGTCTGATGGGCGGCAATTGGTTGGATCACGGGGTGGAGGAGGGGCTGCCATCGAACATCGCCAACCTGGTTTTTCAGGATAGGCGGGGCTGCATTTGGGCAGGCACGTCGCGGGGCCTGGCGGTGTACCACCCGGATGCCGACGTGGACCCTCCCGTAACGCTGCTGGAAAGAGGCGTCGAGCCCAGGGAAGTGCCGGCTTCCGGAGATGTACGCTTTGTCTTTTCGGGCGTGGACAAGTGGAAGCAGACCACCGCGGAGCGGATGTTGTTCTCGTACCGGCTGGATCAAGGGATCTGGACGCCGTTCCAACCCGGCAACGCCGCCGTCTTTCAGAAGTTGGGGTCCGGGAATCACCGCTTTGCCGTGCGCGCCATGGATCGTAACGGCAATATGGACGGGCATCCGCCGACGATGCAGTTTCGCGTGTTGCACGCGTGGTACCTGGGCGGCGCCTTCCTGCTGCTGGCCGGCACCGGCATCACGGCGATTCTGACCCTGGGGTACCTGTCGATCTCGCAATACCTGCGGCGCGGCGAACTGATTGTCGAACTGCATCGCGCCAAGCTGAACGCCGAACGCTCGAGCCGTCACAAGACCGAATTCCTGGCCAATATGAGCCACGAAATCCGCACTCCCATGAACGGCATTCTGGGCATGACGGACCTCGCCCTGGATACGCCGCTCGCGCCGGAACAGCGCGACTATATGGAGACGGTGAAGAGTTCCGCCGCATCGCTGTTGCGAGTACTCAACGACATTCTGGATTTCTCCAAAGTGGAGGCCGGAAAGTTGGAGCTGGTGGCGGTGGATTTCGAATTCCGCAAATGCCTGTCCGAAGTCATGGGGGTGATGGCTTTCGGCGCCAGGCAAAAAGGGCTCGCGTTGGTGTGCGAGGTCGATCCGGCCGTGCCGGACTGGCTGTGTGGGGATGACGCCCGCCTGCGGCAGATTCTGATCAACCTGGTGGGCAACGCGATCAAGTTCACGGCTGTGGGGAGGGTGGAGGTTCGGGTGTGGCGCGAGAGTGCGGCCGGCGAGCCGGGACAGTTGCACTTCGTGGTTGCCGACACCGGCGGCGGGATTGCGGCGGACAAGCAGGCGGTGATCTTTGCTCCTTTCGAGCAGGGCGACGCTTCCATGGCGCGCCGCTTCGGCGGAACCGGTCTCGGTCTGGCCATCGCGTCGAAACTGGTCGGGCTGATGAAGGGAAAGATCTGGGTGGAGAGTCCCTGGAAAGCTTCGGGTTCGGAAGATGCGGTGGAGGGGAGCGCCTTCCACTTCACGGCGTGTTTCGCTCCCGGAACACCCGCCGGGGCGGTTCCCGAAACGGTGGCTGCCGCGGTGGACCGTCCGTTGCGGATTCTGTTGGCGGAAGACAACGCCGTGAACCGGCGGCTGGCGCGCTTCCTGCTCGAAAAGAAGGGGCACACGGTGATCACCGCCGAGGACGGCCGGGAGGCGCTGGCGGTGCTCGAAAAAGAAACCGTGGATCTCATCCTGATGGACGTTCAGATGCCCGGCATGGATGGAGTCGAGGCCACACGCGCGATCCGCGCCCGGGAGACGGCGGGCGGTTTCCACCTGCCCATCGTGGCGCTGACGGCGCACGCGATGAGCGGCGATCGAGACTATTGCCTCGCCGCGGGCATGGACGACTACCTGACCAAGCCGATCCGGGCGGAAGACCTGCACCGCGTGCTGGCCTCGGTGGGAGTGGCCGGCCTTCCCGGCCGTGCGAATGGCCGTGCGGCGCCGAAGTAGTGGGCCTCGCGCCATAAGGCGGGGAAGAATCGCAGGGACCGCCGGGTTGACAGACGGAAGCGCCCGCCCCACAACGCACAAGGCGGAGCCTCATGCCTCTGATTTCGCTTGATTTTCCCTTTTTGTTCGCCCACAATAGGGCCAGGGAGTTTCGATGGCATTAACGAAGCGGCAAAAGCAGGTGCTGGATTTCATCGCCAATTTTGTGGACGAAAATGGCTACTGTCCGAGCTTTGAGGAGATCGCGCGCGGACTGGAACTAGCGTCGCTGGCCACGGTGCACAAGCACATCTCGATGCTGGAGGCCAAGAACTACCTGAAACGCGGGTTCAACCAGAGCCGGTCGCTGGAACTGACGCCGCGGTACGTGCAGGAGCAACGGCGTCCGAAGGCGGTAGTGACGGAAATTCCGCTGCTGGGGCGGATCGCGGCGGGCGCGCCGCTGGAAGCCGTGGAGCAGCGCGAGGTGCTGCACTTCGCGGATTTCGCCGGTCACGGAGACACGTACGCCCTGGAAGTGCGCGGCAACTCGATGATCGACGACCATATCTGCGACGGCGACATGATCCTGCTGGAGCGAGTCGCGCAGGCGCGCGATGGCGATATCGTGGTGGCGCTGGTGGCCGGCAGCGAAGCCACGCTGAAACGCTTCTACCGCGAGGCGGGAGACATGGT
>JADGNS010001133.1 GCA_017883355.1 Candidatus Solibacter sp. | reverse complement strand
AACCTATACCATCCGGTAGTGTTGCTGTAGGCCATTGGTCCGCGGTCATGGATGATAACCCGCCCGCCGGTGGACGGAGGTTTTCCACCGCACATACCAGCGCCGTGAGCGCCGTGCCGAAATATGTTGCAAAACCTTCCACCGGATGTATAATTTCGCCATGCCTGGGAAATCCCCAGGCACCCTGGCCTGTGCGGAGGGCTCTATGCGGAAGCTTGCTCTCGCCTCCTGCCTGTTATGGCCCTGGGTCGCCGCCGCATTGCCTTGCGGGTCGGTCGCCCCTCTCTCCAGCGACATCGGCGCCACTAGTTGCACAGCCCATGGCATCCTGTTCGATGGCCGGAGCTACCGTTCGGGGCTCGGCAATCACCGCTGCCGACATTACGGCTTGCCGGCGCAAGGTTGAGTATTTCAGGAGGGCCACCATATGTTCACCTCACCGTGGGAACAGCGGAAGACGTTGTATGATTTCGTGGTGATCGGGTCCGGATACGGCGGCGCGATTACGGCGGCGCGGCTCGCGTCCGCAAAATTGAGTCCCAAACCCTCGGTCTGCATTCTGGAGCGAGGCAAGGAGCGGTGGCCGGGGAATCTTCGGTTTCCCGACACGCTGGACGGAGTGATGGATGAATTTCGCAGCGAGGCTAATCCGCTCGGGCTGTACGAGCTGCTGAACTATACCGACATCTCGGTGGTTAAGGGATGCGGGTTGGGCGGCACATCGCTGATCAATGCCAACGTGGCCGCCACGCCCGACGCGGAGGTGTTTGAGCAGGCCGATTGGCCGCCAGCGCTGCGCTGGGAATACCTGCGGCCATTCTACGATCGGGCGCGCCAGACGCTCGGGGCCGGGCCCGACCCGCGGGCGTGGAATTTCCCGAAGGTGCTGGCGATGGACCGGCGGGCGCGCCAACTCGGAAAGCGCGCGTTCCCACTGGATCTGGCGATCAACTTCACGGCCAGCGACGTTAACGAATATGGCGTGCCACGAAGACCGTGCCGTGGATGCGGCGATTGCACCACTGGGTGCAACCACTTTTCGAAGAATACCCTGTATATGAATTATCTGCCGATGGCGCGGAACGCCGGGACGCAGATTTTCACAGAGTCGAAGGTGGAGTGGATTGAGAAGGCGCCGGGCGGCGGCTGGCGCGTGCACGGCCGCCACGGTGAGGACAGCGGCTCGTTCACCCTCCAGGCCGCTCACGTGATTCTGGCGGCGGGCTCCATCAACTCCACCGAACTTCTCATGCGATCACAGGTGCACGGGCTGTCTTTATCGGCAACCGTCGGGACGCGGTTCAGTTGCAACGGCGATTTTTTCGGCCTCGCGTACAACGGCGATTTCCGCACACAGGTGACCGGGTTCGGGAATCACCCGGAATCGCCGGCGGCGCAGTATCTGCCCGGACCGGCCATCGTGAGCGCCATCCACTATGACGGTTCAGTACCAGTGAGCGACCGATTCCAGATAGAAGACCTGACCATTCCAAGTGCGTACGCCGCCGCGGCACGCCGGGCGTTTGCCGCGCTTCCGCACGAAGCCAGCGCAACGAGCGACCAAGCCGCGGCGGGCCGGCGGATCCAGCGCGACCTCGACCCGGGCGTTGCTTACGACCCCGATGGCGCTCTGAACCATACCATGTTCTACCTGGTAATGGGCATCGACGATGCGCGCGGACGCATGGTGTTCGAGTCGTCCTTGCACGATACGGACGGGGCGCTCCGAATCGTCTGGGACGATGCGGGGCGGCAAGGCGTCTACGACCGGCTCAACGAAGAGCTGCAACTCCACGCCCGGGCACTGGGAGCCGGCTACATCGCCAGTCCGCTCTGGTCGTTCATGGAACTGCGGCACCTGATCACCGCCCATCCCATCGGCGGTTGCCCGATGGGCGAGAACTACGAGCGTGGTGCGGTCGATGAATTCGGGCGGGTGTTCACGGGCGATGGGCGTGTGCACGATGGCTTGTTCGTGGCCGACGGCGCAGTGATTCCGACCTCCATCGGGGTGAACCCGTTCCTGACGATCAGCGCGCTGGCCGAACACATCGCGGAGCGAAAAATCCACGAACTCGGGGGCGAGGCCTACCCGGATCAAAGCGGTTGATCTCCCACCTGCGGCAAGGTGTCCAGTCTCCGGGCGAAATCCGCCCATCCGCCCGTAAACAGCGGTCTTCGTGTACCGCTGTTCTTGAGTTCTCGCCGGGTGTATACTTCGCCCCAGTTAGGAGGCTGCCGTGAAGGATAGGCCGTCGCTGTGGTTCGCGCTGGTGGCGCTGCTCGCGGCCGTGGGCGTCACCACGAGCCGGATCGAAACAACACCCCCCGCGACCTCTTCCAAGTCCGGTTCGGGCCAGGCGCCTCAGCCGCCTCTGGAGGTGCCGCCACGCATCGCGGAGCTCCAGTGCGGGAGTACGCCAGCGCCCTTGAAGCCGCTCTGCCGCGCGGTGTACGAGGCGCGCGAGTCGTCGCAGTCGGCGCCTGGGTGGAAGCATCTCCCATGGGTCGAGCG
>JADGNS010001132.1 GCA_017883355.1 Candidatus Solibacter sp. | reverse complement strand
TGCGCCGCGTGCGCGACGCGGTCCGCGGCCTCGCTCCGCCGCTTGGCGAAGACCGCCCGCTCTCCATCGATATCGAGAACGTCGCGCGCGCCATTCGCGAGGGCAAGTTCGACGAATGGGCAATTCCGGAGTCGCTGCCGTCCCCGGCAGGAGTATTGCAATGAGCCCGATTACCGCCGTACGGGCCCCTCGCGGCGCCACGCTGCGCTGCCGGGGATGGCACCAGGAAGCCGCCCTGCGCATGCTGCACAACAATCTCGATCCCGAGGTGGCGGAGAATCCCGACGAGCTGATCGTCTATGGCGGCACGGGCCGCGCGGCGCGCGACTGGCCGAGTTTCCACGCCATCGTGCGGGCGCTGGAATCGCTCGCCAACGATGAAACGCTGCTGGTGCAATCGGGGCGTCCGGTGGGCATCTTCCGCACCCATCCCGAATCGCCGCGCGTCCTGCTGGCCAATTCCAACCTGGTGGGGCACTGGTCGAACTGGGACGAATTCAACCGGCTGGAGAAGATGGGCCTCACCATGTACGGGCAGATGACCGCCGGGTCGTGGATCTACATCGGCAGCCAGGGCATCGTGCAGGGCACCTATGAGACCTTCGCCGCGCTGGCCCGGAAACACTTCGGCGGATCGCTCGCCGGCAAACTGGTAGTCTCCGGCGGCATGGGCGGAATGGGCGGCGCGCAACCGCTGGCTGCCACCATGAACGGCGCGCGCTTCCTCGGCATCGAGGTGGACCCCGCGCGCATCCAGCGCCGGATCGAAACCGGCTACTGCGACCGCATGGCAAGCACGCTCGACGAAGCGCTGGCGATGCTCTCCGGGCCGGAGGCCGTTTCTGTCGCGCTGGTGGGCAACTGCGCCGACGTTCTCCCCGAGATGGTGCGCCGCGGCATTGTCCCCGACGTCCTCACCGACCAGACCAGCGCGCACGATCCGCTGAACGGCTACGTGCCCAATGGGATGGCGCTCGAAGAAGCCCGCCTGCTGCGCGCGCGCGATCCCGGCGCGTACGTGGCGCGCAGCTTGAGCTCGATGGGCGCGCATGTCGAAGCCATGCTGGAACTGCGCAAGGCCGGCGCCGTGACGTTCGATTACGGCAACAACCTGCGCACCCAGGCCAAGAATGCCGGCGTGGAGCGCGCCTTCGACATCCCCGGCTTCGTCCCCGAGTACATCCGCCCGCTGTTCTGCGAAGGGCGCGGCCCCTTCCGTTGGGTGGCGCTCTCCGGCGATCCGGCGGACATCTACCGCACCGACCGGCTTGCCAGTGAACTCTTCCCGCGCGATGAGACGCTGGCGCGATGGCTCCCGCTGGCGCGCCAGCGCATTCAGTTTCAGGGACTACCGGCGCGCATTTGCTGGTTGGGCTACGGTGAGCGTGCCGAATTCGGTCTGGCGATTAACAAGCTGGTGCGCACTGGAGAATTGAAGGCCCCCATCGTGATCGGCCGCGACCACCTGGATACCGGAAGCGTCGCGTCGCCGTTTCGCGAGACCGAAGGCATGCGCGATGGCTCTGACGCGATTGCCGATTGGCCCCTGCTGAACGCACTGGTGAATACCGCCGCCGGCGCCAGTTGGGTGAGCATACACAATGGCGGCGGCGTGGGCATCGGCTACTCGCAGCACGCCGGCATGGTTGTGGTGGCCGATGGCACTACGGAGATGGATCGGCGCCTGGAACGAGTCCTGACCAGCGACCCCGGCCTGGGCGTAGTCCGCCACGCCGACGCCGGCTATCCCGAAGCCATCCGCTTCGCGGAGACGCACGGGATTCAGCGGCCGGGGGCTTGAGTGACATAAGTGCGAGCGCCATTTGCCCGCAGAAATCTGGCACACTTTAAGTTAACCGTATCCCGGGTGCGGCCCGAATGTAAAGTATCCGGAACCGCTGCGGTGCTGGCATGGCACTACTCTTGAGAAGAACCGTCCTGTATCATCCTGGGAGAACCGGGGGACACTGGGTGAAGGCCGTAGTCCGACAGGCTGGGCTCATACGCGGGGAGTCTGCGCGGCTCCACGACAGTCCAGAGGACTTGCGGGACTGGTCGGACGCCGCCGCATGCCCGTGGTCGATTGCGTTCGTCCGTCACCCTCTGACATGGATACGTTCCCTTTGGGTTCACGAAACTCACTTTGGATGGACGAACGACGAACTGCGTCCACCAGATGAGTTCTCGACCTTTCCGGACTATCTCGAGTACCTGATTGACGCGTTTCCGGGCGGAGCGGTGAAGCGATATTTCGCTCCGTTCATCGATAACGTCAACCTGATCGGAAGATTTGAGAATCTCGAAATAGAATTGCTCCGGCTATTGAAAGAGGCCGGCGAGATCGTGCCCGAAACGCTTGTCGCAGGGCGCGCCATTAACCGCTCGCCGGATGATATCGTGTCCGCATCCGCGAAAGCGCCTCGATCGATCCTGGAGCGTTTTCTCGCGAACGAGGCCGAATACTGCGGCCGTTTAGGGTACGAGCGCGTTCCGGAGCCGTGCCTGGCCGACGATCG
>JADGNS010001131.1 GCA_017883355.1 Candidatus Solibacter sp. | reverse complement strand
AAGTCAGCCTCGCCGCGCCCTATCCCGGCACCGAGCTTTACGAGATGGCCCGGCAGAACGGCTGGTTCATGAAGCGGGACAAGACTGACTTGGTGGAGGACGACGGGTTTCAGCAAAGCGCCCTCGAATACCCCGGCCTGAGCAAGGACGCCATCTTCGAGGCCGTGGACCGCTTTTACCGCGCCTACTACCTGCGCCCCAAGCCGATCCTCCGGATCATCAAGACCATGCTGGAGGACAAGGACGTCTGTATCCGCCGCTGCCGCGAAGGCTATGAGTTCTTCAAGAGCCTCCGTCAGCGCAAGGTGGATTTGGCCGCTGCCAGAAGTGTCTCGTCAACCGCCGCTGCGCCAGCGGGCGCTTGAGGCCGGAGCAGACGGTGGTGTCGCGGGTCTGGTTCACTGGGTAGTCCCCCTTTGAAGTGGGGGAAAGGGCAGCGATGTAATGGTTTGGCCAAGCCTCGAACGTTGCCGACTCCATGCCATCGGCAACCGCTCTTGCTGAACAGAGGAGACCAAATCTAAGCGGAAGCCCTAGTCGAACAGATCCCGCTCCACTGCTTTGGCTTTGGTGTGCTGCCCCAGCCAGGAAGGCAGGTCTGAAATCTGGCCCAGCTCGCTCTCGGGGAGCTGGGCGGCGCCAAGTTTCAGCAGTTCGCGGTTGCCCTTCGGCACATTCACGCCGTCGCGCGCGAAGACCGGGCACCAGCCGGCCTTAAGCGCCTCAACAGCCCCAGCCCAAGTGCCGCCGGTCTGGAAGTCGCTGCTCACCACCACTGCGAAGTCCGCCAAGCCGTAAATCACTTTGTTGCGCCCCATCGCCGCGCCGACGGAAAAACCCGCGGTAGGGGCGTAAGGAGTCACCAGCACCAATTGGCCGTCCAGCAGCAACTGGCGCAGGTCGGGCTGCCGGACCGTCCGCTCGAGGCTGTCGGCCAGGACACCGAAAGCTTTGCCCCCAGCGTCGAGGGCGGCTCCCATAGCCAGACGGTCGGTGCCGCGCGCGCCGCCTGAGACCACCGGTACTTGGGCGGCAGCGGCTTTGCGCCCGACCTCTTGGGAAAAAGCCGTGCCAGCCTCATCAATGTTGCGCGAGCCGATAACCGCGATGCCGCCGCGGCTCAGCAGTTGAGGGTCGCCCGCGCCGAACAGCACGGTCGGGGCCTGGTGCTTCAACGTGTCGCGCAGTTTCTTCGGATACTGTTCGTCCATGCGGGTCATCGCCCACAGGCCCCGCGAGAACAGCCCTTCCAGTTCGAGCGCAAGGCGCCCGGAACGGTCGAGCAAGCGGGCGATGCGTTCGGCATCGTCCGGGGGGATGGCCAGTTCGTGCGCAAGGTCAGCCGTGATCCGGCCCTGGAGTGCGGACGGCCGCTGCAAGGGTGAGGCATGGATCTGCCGCGCCAGCTTGTTCCATTCGGACAAGGTGAAGGGGGCTATTCCGTCCGACGCAGCCCCTTCTGGCAAGGCATAGGCCGAACACAGCGCCAGCAGCGCCAGGCCATCGTCACTGAGATAATCGCTAACATTCATTTCACCCGACGCAAATCGTACAACTCACGCAGCTCATCTAACCGCCTCTGGGTGAGGCTTTCGCCAGGGCAAACGGATAGACCGGGCCGCTGCCGTGGTGCTGCAACAATACCGCCGCCAGGGTCAGCGTCCATCCCGAATCCACCATGTCGTCCACCAGCAGGACCGGCACGGGCGGAAGCGTCGGACCGTTCCCTAAGCTCGCGCTCACCTGCTGGGCCAACCGCTGAACCATTCCGCTCAATCCGCCTGCTGCGGCTGCGGCGCCGGACGGACCCAACGCTGGCGCTGCCGCCACTTCAAAGGCCCCAAGGACATTGCGCAGTTGCCGCGCGCTGCATCGCATCTCCTTCTGTGGCTGCGCCTCACGATGCTGGCGAAGCGCGGCGACGAACGGCAGACCCAGGCTCGCGGCCAGCCGTTGCGCAAAGTCCCGCACCAGCTCGGTATGCCGCAGCGACGGGATCGCCGTCACCCACTGCGGCTGCGGGTCCGGCTTCCACTTGCTCTGAATCAGCTCCGCCGCCGCCGTCACCAGCGCCTCGCTGAAGCGACCGGTCTGGTACTTCCCGCGCGCGACTTCGTGGCCCCAGCCCGCATCGCCGTACATGCAGAGCACACGCCCGTGCTGCGCGCGCAGCTTCTGAGGAATGACCATCTTGGGCCGACCGTTCTCGAACCGGTCCAGCGCGCCGGGCAGGACCTTGTCCAGTTCTCCCAGCGCCGGCTTGGGCCACCAGATGCGCGGCTCCAACACCAAGGCATCATGCCGCAGAAAATCCACCGCCGCCTGGGCCAGCTCCGGCGGGACCGCGCGCCGCTGCGTCTGGCCGGTGCAATTCATGCATTTGCCGCACGGCGCCGCCGCCGGATCGTCCAGCGCGCGCGACAGAAACTCCATCAGGCATCCGCTATGCTCGACGTAGCGTTTGATTTCATCCAATTCTGCACGGCGGTGCCGCGTGACCTGCTCGAAGCGCCGCAG
>JADGNS010001130.1 GCA_017883355.1 Candidatus Solibacter sp. | reverse complement strand
CGCAAGCGGTGGGACGGCCAGTATCCGAGTATTTGGGTGACGAATGGGGGCGGCGGAACGTTCGCCAATATCTGGACGCCGAGCACCTTCGCGCAGGCCGGCTTCTATGTTTCGGACACGAAGACGCCCGGCCATGTGTACCAGATGTCGTTGGAGCACCACGTACGCACCGAGCTGAAGCTCGACCGCGTGGAGAACTGGGACTTCCACGCGCCGCAGACGGAGGAAGAGGCGGGGGAGAGCGCGGAGTGCCTGTCATTGGAAATCAGCCGGTCGAAGAACATCACCATCGCGAATTATCATGCGTACCGGGTGACGCGCACGCGCGCGCCGTTCCCGGCGGCGGTGCGGCTGTACCAGTCTGGAGACATTCATTTCCGGAACGTGCACGTCAATGCGGAGAGCGGATTTGCCACGTGCGATCAGAACGGCTGCGGCACGTTTCTGCGGGCGAGCAAGTTTCCGTACGAGAACGCGATTCAGGATGTGACGCATCACCTGGAGGTGCGGGAGCGGGAGTTCGCGGTGCTGGACGTGCCGGCGGAGCCGGTCCTCTCCGCGATGGTTCGGCCCTCGCCTGGCGTCGCCTCCGCGGTGCTGGCGGCCGGGTCGAAAGTTCGCAAGCTCGAAGACGGGTTCTTTTCGATTTCCGGCGCGGCGGTGGATCCCGCCGGCAAGTTGTACTTCGTCGATCACTGGCAGCAGCGGATCTATGGCTGGTCGGCGGCGGAGGGGCTGACGGTGGAGCGCGATCATCCGCTGGATCCGGTGAACCTGGCGTTCGACAAGTCGGGCAATCTGCTGGTGCTGTCCTCGGCCGGGGCGCAGGGCACGGTCTATAGTTTCCGTCCGGGGGCGCCTGGCGGGCAGATGACGGAGATTGCGCCCGAGGAGACGAAGGCGCGCCCGGGGGCACGGGCGATCCTGCCGGTCAATTACTGGAACAACGGGGAATTCGCCAATCAGCTCGACTTCGAGAAGATGACCTACACGACCCTTGGCGAGATGTTCCGGCGGGACGTGTCCGCGCCGAAAGCCAAGCAGTACGTGTCGCCGGACGGAAGCGTGTTCCTGCCGGCGGCGCGGGTGTTTCAGCAGGGGCCGCCCGATTACACGGGCTGGCGATTCTCGGACAACCTGGACACGCATGGGTTCGTCAGCGCGGCTCCGGGCGAACGGGTGTACGTGAGCAACGAGTCGGAAGACGTCACCTACCGGGCCACCGTGCGGGCGGACGGCACGCTGAGCGATCTCGAGCCGTTCGCGCCGCGCGGCGGCGAGTGTGTCGCGGTGGACGCTTCGGGCAACGTGTACGTGGCGAACGGACAGATCTTCGTCTACAACCCGGCGGGCAAGGAGATCGGGCGGATCGACGTGCCGGAGCGAGCGATCGACATCGTTTTCGGGGGCGAGGGGAAGCGCACGCTGTTCATCCTCGGGCACCACGCGCTGTTCGCGGCGCGGGTAGGCGGGGCCTGAAGCGCGTCACAAGGAGACGAGCCGCGGCTCCAGCGCGAGGCGCTCGCGGTCCGCGGCAGCGCTCTCGCGCGCAGTGGTCCGCGGCCGAGATCGATGACGGCGCACAGGCGCACGGTTCGATGCGCGCCTACGGCTCAACAGCAATCCAGAATATGCGCGCAATTGGAATGCTAAAGGGATTATTGTTGGGTTGAGCGATGGTCACGAACCGGTCATCTGTAGTGGCGACAAGGGTCCCCAAGAGATCATGCGCCTTACCGTCGCCGTACTCATAGTTGACCCTGACCCTGGTTCCGACAGGAAACGGTGCCTTGCTCTGAGAGGAAGTTTTTGATCGAGTGGGCATTGCTGGCTCCTTGTTCCCTCAGACGAGGATATCTCGTTCCCGTCCCGCCTGCCAACTCCGGGATGGAGCCGAAGTTCGGAAAGCGGGCGGCCAGGGCGGCCAGGGCCGGCGGGCGGTCATCCACGCTGTCGCAGGGCATTCGCGCGCTGCCGGCGGCGCAGCGTCGCGAAATCGAATCGCGCCTGGACGATGGGCGTGCCTACCACTTCGATGCGCTTGAGATCGCGCGTCCCGAGACCGGCATCTTCGGCGAGGCGCAGGGTGCTGTCGCAGGTCTCAAAGGGCGGCGTGCCGCGATCGGCCATGGGGTCGAAACCCATCACGCCCATGCAAACCGCGTCTGTGTTCACGCAGTTCAGGCCGGCGACGATCACGCCGGGGCTCACCGGGGAGGAGCCCTCGATCCACGGTCCTTCGCCGCCCGCCATGGTGCGGACGGCTTCGACGATGGCCAGGTGGATGGGGCGCGCTCCCACCAGATCCACTACGGTCCGCGGCACACGGTAGCCGCCGTCGCGAGGCGATTTCGGATCCAACTCCTGCGGGGCGCTCCTGGAGGGCTGCCGGGAACCGCTGTGGACCATATCGCGGCCACCGAGGGGCAGCAGGGATGGTTCGTCCACGCCGGCGCCGGTCCCGTAAATCGTGGCGGGAGTCAGTCCGAAGCAGTTCTTCATGGATAGCGTGATGCCC
>JADGNS010000145.1 GCA_017883355.1 Candidatus Solibacter sp. | reverse complement strand
GAGTGGATCCGGGCCCCCTCTCGAAGACTAACAGCAAGCTCGTATCCGCGGCGGCACTCACCCACTTACGGACGGGCCTGGCGATAGCCTCGCACACCGGGGATGGCGTCGCCGTGTTGGCTCAATTGAATTTGCTGAAAAGTCATGGGGTATCTCCGGCAGCGTTTATCTGGGTGCACGCCCAGGATGAGAAGGATCGGAGTTTTCATCGGAAAGCGGCCGAGGCCGGCGCGTGGATCGAGTTCGACGGTATATCATCCGACACCGTTGACCAGAACATCAGTCTGATTCAGGAAACCAGGCGGGCGGGATACCTCCGACACGTCCTTATTTCTCAAGATGCCGTGGGTTTTCACGTGGGAGAAGAGCGAGGCGGATATTGCCCCGGCTACACTTTCATCTTTTCTGAATTCCTACCGCGACTGCGCAAAAGTGGTTTCGCCGAAAACGAAATACGCACACTCACAGTTGAGAACCCACGGCGCGCACTCAGTCAGAACAACTGAAAGATTCAACCGGGGCCGTCCTTGGGCCGGCATCTCGAGGCTCCGAATGTCACGCAACGCCCGATGCTATGCGAATGGCGGCCGAAGTAGGCGCCGGCGATGTAAGGCTGGAGCCTCCGAAGCGTTCAGGCCCGGGTTGACAAATGCCGCTAAAGGGACCCGTACTTTGAATACGCCTCTTTTACGGATACTCCGCGGCGCAACTCTTCCCGCATACCGCTTTCGCGCTGGTAGACATTCTCGGCGGCCGTCAGAACATCCAGTATGAGGTCCTGCGGCACGATCACGACGCCATCGATATCGCCAAACACGAAGTCGTTGGGATGGATTACCGTGTCACCAATCTTAATAGTGGTCTGGTACTCCTTGATGTTCCAACGCCCAACGGAACTTGCCGAGCACTTGAAGGCTGCAAATACTGGATATTGCATGGCATTGACGAAGTCCAGGTCGCGTACGCCGCCATCGAGCACCCCGCCGGTGCAGCCCCGCTGGCGCGCCGCGGTGGACATCATCTCGCCCCAGTGCGCGCAATCGATGCTGCCGCCACAAGCCCAGACGGATACGGTGCCGGGTGTGATGCTATCCAGCATGTTCAGGCGGGTCTGCGTGTCGTCATCCGTCGTGCTGGCGCAGGGGTAGCCTTGTCCCGTGAAGGCAAGTCCGGCCACCCGGTTCACGGTGGTCAGGGGAGTCAGATACCGGGGTAACACCTGGTTGCGATGGCCGCGCTTATCTAAGATGTCGGCGATGGCTCCCGAGTAGAGTTTCAGGTATCGCTGGCAGATCTGCTGCAGATCTTCAGTGCTCAACGTTGCGGACGGCATTTTCCATCTTCCTTTTGCTGCAGTAGTTTTGAGCTCACTTCGCATTCACAGACGTCCTTTCGAGTGCACGCTCAGGATCGACGAACAGCCAGGCCAGAGATCCCACCAGGCACAGAGCGGCGGCCACCATAAAGGACGCGGTCCAACCGAATCGGGCGGCAATCAGAGGAGTCAGGGAAGCGGTGATTGCGCCCGCGGTCTGGTTGCCCATGTTCATCACGCCGGAGACGGATCCGGCGGAAGAGCCCCCGAGGTCGGCAGTGACCGACCAGAACGAACTGGCCGAAAGATACAATGCTCCGGCGCCACCCGCAAGGACAACGGTTGCCAGACGCGCGTCGGTGGCTTGTGTGCCCAATGCGAGAAAGAAGGCCGCCAGCGCGATGCTGGCGCTGGCCACACCACAGCGGCCGATGCGTTTGCCGTAGCGTTTGGTCAGGTGATCGCCAATGATGCCACCTAACGGCGAGCAGGTGGCCATCGCGATGAAGGGGAGCATGCCGTAGACGGCGCTGGACTTGAGGTCCAGCTTGCGTACCGTGTTCAGATAGATGAAGAACCAGGTGAAGAAGATATAGGCCACGTAACCGTAACAGAAGTAGCTCAGAGTGACCGCCAGCACGTCTTTGCTTCCCAGAATGGTCCGCCAGGGAAGGGCTTTGCAGGACTGCGCCCCGGTTGGCGCCGCTGGCAGCCCGGCGCGGATGTGGTCAGCTTCTCGGGTGCTCACCCAGGGATGATCGCTGGGGCGGTCGCGAGCCACAAGATACCAGACGGCGCCGGCCGCCAGTCCGATGAACGCGCTAATCCAGAATGACCATCGCCAGCCGTAGTTCACCAAGATGTAAGTGATCAGGGGAGGAGTCACTCCGGCACCCGCACCCACCCCGGCAAAGATCAAGCCGTTGGCCAGGCCGCGTTCCTGGGAGGGAATCCACGCGGATACCAGCCGATTGGAAGCAGGGTAAACCACCGCCTCGCCCAAACCCAGGGAAAACCGCACGCCCAGTAAGATCCATAGCGCGTGGGCAGCGCCGGAGGGGACCAGCGCCGTGAGCGCGGTGAACACGGCCCACCAGACCGTGCCCAAGGCCAGAATCTTGCGCGGGCCAAAACGATCCGCGAGCCGGCCCCCTGGGGCCTGAAAGAGCGCATAGCCGGCGACGAAAGCGCTAAAGACCCAGCCCAGTTGGATATTGTCGAGATGGAATTCCTGTTGGATGGAGTGCCCGGCGATGGAAATATTCACCCGGTCCAAGTAGGCGATCGCACTGATGGCGAACATCCAGCCGATCAACGCCCAACGCATGCGATCTTTCACGGGGTTATGCATAGTTGCGTATACCGCGGGCGCTGGTCACACGTCCGCCCTTCGTCACCAGTCCGCGTCCACAGACGTTCCGTTGAAGCAAAAGACTAGCATGTCTCAAACGGTGGCGATGCCTGATCACTCATCCTCAAGGTCGGGGAAGTCCGGGAGGACCGCCCCTCCTGCATCTGGTGGACCAGCCGTAGCAAGCCTCGGTACGCGCCAGCGCCACAGCATCCAGGCCGCGCCGAGCGTACCCAGGATGGCGAAGGCCCACGGCACAACTAGCGTCCATCCCTTCGGTATCGTATTCGGATCCACCAGCACTTTGGCGCCGTAGCGCTCCGCGTAGGTGTTGAGAATCTCCTCATCGGTTCTGCCCTGCTCTACCCACTTCGCGATCTGAACCCGCATCTGGACGGCAATCTCACTTTGGTGCTGTCCCACGTTTTCCGTGTAACAGCACGGTGCGAGCACCGCCTTTTCGAGGCGCTGAACTCGGGCACGCTGCTCCTGCGGAACGCCCCCGTATGCCAAGACTCGCAATACGGCGATAACTACGAGCCAAATCTGTATGCGTCGCATCATCAGATTTGACTTTTCTTTCGGAGTTTTTCTTCCCTATATTTACGGCAGCACTCCGGCATAGCCCGCTACGGATCCGATGGCTAGCACGAAAGCCGGGTGCCAGCGGAACCTGCGGAGCAGGAGGAGGGATGCTCCGCAGAGAATCCACCCACGCCAGGAACCGATGGCGCTGCCCTCCAGCAGCACTGCCGCACTCAAGATCAGTCCGGTCACAGCCGGATTCACTCCCGCCAGAAACCGCTCTGCACGAGGATCTCCCCGATAGCGCTCATATTGCCCGGTCATCAACCACATGAGGCCCATCGCAGGAGCTAGCAGAGCCGCCGTTGCAACCAGTGCGCCGGTGACTCCGGCAATGTGATACCCGGCGAAGGTCGCGAGCACGGCGATGGGACCCGGGGTCAGGTTGCTGATAGCGACACCGTCGAGAAATTCACGCGGGCTTAACCAACGAAGCTCCGTCACCAGCCGATCATGCAGGACCGGGATGAGGACGAAGCCGCCACCGAAGAAAACGAAGCCCGTCTTCAGGAAAGTCATCGCAGTGGTACCGAGCAATGACAGTGGTCCGATGGTCGCCGGGATGTAAAGCGCCGGAAGCGTGCCGGCGGAAGGGCCGGATGGGGCACCGGGACGGGACCGGCGGACGTCCGGCAACAGAACGCCCACCGTTCCGGCCGCCAGGATCACCCACACGGCATTGGTCTTCAACGCCCCTGCCGCCAAGGCTGCCCCGGCGATGCAGATCGCAGTGGGGGAGCGCAGAACCTGGCGTCCAAACGACCAGGAAGCGTCCAGGATCAAGGCAATGACCACTGGGCCCAAGCCGGCAACCGCCCCCTGCAGCGCGGGAATCGAATGGTACAGGAAGTAGAAGTGCGAAAGCGCTGTAACCAGAGCCAATGAAGGCAGCAGAAAGACGCTGGCCGAAAGCATGCCCCCCACGACTCCAAATAGCCGGTAGCCGATAAAGAACGCGGCGTTCACCGCAAACGATCCAAGAATCTGTCCCAGACCCACGCCATGCAGAAACTCCTCCCCAGTGAGTAGTTTGCGCTTCTGGACGAACTCCCGCTCCATCAATGCAATCACCGCCATCCCGCCTCCGAATCCGATGCTGCCGATTTTGAGGAAGGCCGCGAGAAGGCGGACCAGGGAAATGCGTTCGATGTCAGATAGGGCTGGAGGGGCGGATGGCGGCCGGCTCATGTTGTTGCCGGGTGTTCGCGGATCGCCAGCATGTTTCGCCACGCGCCCTCCAGTTCGCTTCGCGCGCGATCACTCAAGGGGGCCGGTAATGCACCAGGAGCGTATGCCCGGCGCAGGGCGATCGTATCGCGGAGGCGCTCTACGAATTCGTGACAGGCCGGGCAATCGGCCAAATGCTTTTCGACCTCTCCACAGTCCGCGAGTGGCAGTTCGAAATCCACGTAGTCCGAGAGCAGTGCTACGACATCACGGCAACTCTCCGGAGGGTGTTCCATGTTGAAAAACCCGCGCCGACCGGAAATTCCTAACCGGCGTGCGCCACAACCGGTGTGCTGATCACGGTTTCGATCGCGGGCGCGTGGAGCATGGTGTTGTGGATCAGACATGCCTTGACTGCCCGCAGGACGCCGGCCTGATGTTGCGGGTCGAGGCCCGGAACCGTGACCTCGATCCGAAACTGTCCCAGTCGTGCCGGCAGCGTGGCCTTCTCCGCGCTGACCTTCACTTCCAGGCTGTGGTGTGGAAGAGACCTTGCCTTCATATATTGAGCGGCATAGAACCCGGCGCAGGTCCCCAAAGAAACCAGCAGATATTCCGGCGGCGTCATGCCGCTGTCCGATCCGCCATTGTCGGCCGGCTGGTCGCAGATCACGCGGTGACCCCGCGCACTGGCTTCGAACTTCACGTCTCCGAGGTGCTGAATTGTGACTTCCATAAGAGCTTCCAACAGCAAAGATGCAACTGGTCTGCAAAGGTGACAGGCCGAACGATACTACTGCTGCCTTGTCACCTTCGCACAAGCATTTGCATCTTTCCCGTAGAAGCGCAATTCAGCTCCGAATTATGCCTATGCGAACCAGTCTGGTATTTCTACTTGCCGTTCCCCTGTGGGCGCAGGATCCACTATCGCTCCACGACGCTGTCCGCCTTGCTATTCGGGAGAACAAGGCGATTGCCGGCACTACGGCGGGGGCGCGGGCTTCCGAGGCCCGAATCACGCAGGCCCGCGGCGGGATGCTCCCCAAGATCAACTACTCCGAATCCTTCACGCGCAGCGACAACCCCGTCTTCGTCTTCAGCTCGCTGCTCACCCAGCACCAGTTTGGTGTTGAGAATTTCGCCATCGGCCCCTTGAACCGGCCGGATTTTCTCAACAACTTTCAATCTCAGGTCACGGTGGACCAGCCCATATATGATGCCGGCCAAACCCGGAATGCGGTGAAGTCGGCCGAGTTGGCCCAGAAGATGACTGGTGAAGAGCAGCGGCTCGTACAGATGAATGTCATCTCCGGAGCTGCGCGCGCCTATTATGGTGCTGTCCTGGCGGCGGAGAACTTGAAAGCTGCGGAGCAGGCCGTTCGCTCCGCCGAAGCCGACCTCAAGCGCGCCGAAGCGGTGCGCGCCGCCGGCATGTCTACGGACGTCGATGTGCTGTCCATCCGCGTACACCTGGCAGCGGTGACGGAACAGCGCATCGATCGGGCCGCGGATGTGGATGTGGCCAAGGCATCTCTCAATGACGCCCTCGGCCTGCCGCTCGACACGCCGCACACGCTGACCACGCCGCTTGAGGCGCTTGTCCTGCCCGATCTGGCGCTGGATGGGCTGGAGAGTGCCGCCTCCACCGGGCGCCCCGAAGCGCGCCAGACGCACCTGGCGATCGGCTTGGCGCAGACCCAAGCGGACGGCGCACGCAGCGCCATGCTGCCGCAAGTGAGCTTCCGGGGCGCATTCGAGGCGGATCGCCAACGTTTTGTGTATCGCGGCGGAGTCAACTGGCTGGCCTCAGTTGGGCTCCGCTGGAATCTGTTCAATGGATCGGCGGACAAAGCTCGCATCGCCGAAACCGGGCACCTGGTGCATCGCGCCGAATTCGACGAGCAGCGCACCGACTCGGCCATCCGCCTGCAGGTGCGGCGCGCCTACGCCGGCCTGAAGGCAGCCCAGCAGCGCATCGAAGTTGCCAGGGCGGCAGTTGCGCAAGCCGAGGAGAGCCTGCGCATCACCCAGAACCGCTACGAGGCGGGGATGAACAACGTGACCGACCTCTTGCGCACGGAAAGCGCTGTGCTGGAAAGCCGTACCCGATACCTGGCAGCCATCCACGATCAGCGGATTGCCGCCACCATGCTCGAACTTGCCGCGGGACGTCTCAACGCGGATTCGGAGGTTCTGAACTAAATGAAACCCTTTTTCGTTTTTCTGCCCATTCCCGTCCTTCTGCTGACATCCTGCGGAAGTGAACCGGCGCGCCGCGCCGCACAGCCACAAACTCCACCTGTGACGGTGCAAGTAGCGGCGGTTACCACGCAAGACTGGCCGACGAGTTACGAAGCCACCGGCACAGTGCGCGCGCGCACGACGGCGACGATTTCGAGCAAAGTGATGGGCTACGTGCAACAGGTGAGCGTGCAAGTAGGGGACCGTGTTCGCCAAGGGCAGGTCTTGATTACGCTGGACGCGCGGGACCTGGACGTGAGCCTGCGCCGCGCCGAGGCCGGCGGCGCCGAGGTGCAGAGCGCCATCCCCGAACTGGAGAATGCCACGGCCGCCGCCAAAGCCAATCTGGATCTGGCGCAAACCACGTTCAAGCGCATGGAAGAACTCGCCGGGAAGAAATCGATTTCCAATCAGGAGTTGGATGAAGCCTCGGCGCGACTCAAGGCCGCCCAGGCAAACTACGACATGGTGCGCTCCCGGCGGTCCCAAATCAATTCAAAAATGGCAGTGGTGGAGCAGGAGGTTCGCGCCGCTGGAATCATGCGCGACTACGCCAAGCTGGCCGCGCCCTTCTCCGGGGTGGTGATCACCCGAACGGTAGAGCCGGGCAATCTTGCGACGCCGGGCGTGCCGCTGCTCACCATCGAGCAGGATGGGCTCTACCGCCTGGAAGCCTCGGTGGACGAATCGAAACTGGCCACGGTGCGCGTAGGTCAGGCGGTGGAGGCGGTAGTCGAGGCGACCGACCGCAAACTGAATGCGCGCGTTTCCGAGATCGTGCCTTCGGTGGACGCCGCATCGCGCAGCTATATCGTGAAGCTGGATCTTCCCGCGGCGCCGGGACTGCGTACCGGCATGTTCGGGCGGGCCATCTTCCCGCTGGGTATGCAAAAGGTGGTGGCGGTCCCGCTGGGTGCCCTGACGGAGCGCGGCCAGTTGCAATCGGTATTCGTGGTGGAAGATGGGGTGGCGCACACCCGATTGGTCACCACAGGACGACGCACCAGCGGCGCAGTGGAAGTCCTGTCCGGACTGACCGCGGGAGAAAAAGTCGTGCTACCCGTGCCCGCGGGATTGCAGGATGGCGCCCGGGTAGAGGTCCGGCAATGAGCGAACCCCGCCACCTGGGTCCCGCGGGTCGCTTCGCCCACGCGTGGATCTCCTCCAAACTGACGCCGCTGTTGATCTGTGCGGCGCTGCTCATCGGAGCGTTCGCTGTGTGGAAACTGCCGCGCGAGGAAGAGCCGCAGATCATCGTGCCGATGATCGACGTGTTCGTGCAGATGCCCGGCGCTTCAGCGCACGAGGTGGAGGAGCGAGTCACCAAGCCCATGGAAAAGCTCCTCTGGGAGATCCCGGGCGTGGAGTATATCTACTCCACCTCCAGCCCGGGCATGTCGATGGCCATCGTGCGTTTCTACGTGGGCCAGGACGAAGAGAAGAGCATCGTCCGTCTGAATCAGAAGCTACTCGCCAATTTCGACCTGATCCCGCCGGGCGCTTCGCAGCCGTTGGTGAAACCGCGCTCCATTGACGACGTGCCGATTCTGGCGCTCACGCTCTCCAGCCGCCGCTACAACGATTTCGATCTGCGCCGGATCGCCGCCCAACTCGACGACACCATCAAACAGGTGCCGGATGTTTCCGCCGTCACCCTGATGGGCGGGCAGCGTCGCGAAGTGCGCATCGTGCTCGATCCGGCAAAGCTGGCGGGCTATCAAATGTCTCCGTTGCAGGTGGCCGGGGCCCTCGGGCTTTCCAATCGCCGCCTGCCTTCCGGCAAGTTCGATTCGGGGAATCGTGAATACCTCTTGGAAACCGGCGAGTTCCTGCGCACTTCCGAGGACGTGAGAAACGTCGTGGTGGGAGTCGCGGGCGGTAAGCCGGTGTTCCTGCGCAACGT
>JADGNS010001129.1 GCA_017883355.1 Candidatus Solibacter sp. | reverse complement strand
GGGCGGCACGCGCCTGTTTCCCGCGGAGGCGAAGTTCATTCAGATCGACATCCACCCGCAGGAACTGGGGATGAATCGCGCGCTCGACGCGGCCATCTGTGACGCGCGCGTGGCGCTCGACGCGATTCCCGACGCCGGGCCCGTGCGCGCCGGGTGGCTGGAACGGGTGCGCGAGTTGCGCGCGCAATGGACGGCGCGACTGGAAGCGGCGCCGGCGGACGCGGCGGTGTTCTTCCGGGCCCTGCGCGAGGCATTGCCGGACGACGTGCTTTTCTCCTGGGACGGCGGGGATTTCGCGCACTGGGGCCGGGCCATCTTGCCGGCGCGGCACGCGGGCGGATGGCTGCGGCTGGGTCCGCTCGGCACCATCGGGTCGTCGCTGCCCAACGCCATCGCGCTGCAACTGGCGCACCCCGGGCGGCGCGTCGTAGCCATCACGGGCGATGGCGCGCTGGGGTTCTACCTGGCGGAAATGGACACGGCGGCGCGCTTCAAGCTGCCCATCGTGCTGATCGTGGGCAACGACGCGGGCTGGGGGCTGGAGCGCGAGCTGCAATCCTGGGGGACGGGCGGGGCGCCGACGGTGGCCTGCGAGTTGCAGCAGGCGCGGTACGACCTGGTGATGCAGGCGTTCGGCGGCGGCGGGGAGACTATCGAGCGGCCGGAAGAAGTGGGGCCGGCGCTCGGGCGGGCACTGGCGTCGCGCGTGCCCTACTGCTTAAACGTGAAGATCCGCGGGGCGCGATCCCCATTCACGGAGTGGCAAATCGCCGGGAAGAAGCGCTAAGGCTCGCCGGGGCGTTCCGGGGGCGGCAGACGCAGACGAAGCACTGTCTTGATCTCACTGAGTTCCTCGCCGATGCGCGCGAGAGCGAGGTAGAACTTCCAGGTGATCCACAGAATGACTCCGTAAACCGCCAGGGCGATGAGGATCGCGAAGAAGGGGGCGACAGTTTGCATAGCGGGCTCCTAACGCGTGAGTATAGCTCCCGGCGCCGGGCTCTTTCGGCTAGAATTAAAGGACCGCCATTCCAGGATTAACCGTTTGTCGCGAAAGCCGTCACACGTCATTGCTATCTACCCGGGATCGTTCGACCCGATTACCAACGGGCATCTCGATCTCATTGAGCGCGGCTCGCGGATGTTTGACCGGCTGATCGTTTCGATTCTGCGGAACGACGCCAAGGAGCCGCTCTTCAGCGTCGAAGAGCGCACCGAAATGCTCTGCGAGGTGCTGCACGTTTACCCCAACGTGGAAGTCGATGCGTTCGACGGGCTTCTCGTGGATCACGCCGCCGCGCACGGGGCTACCGTCCTGTTGCGCGGAATTCGCGCCATTTCGGATTACGAATACGAATTGCAGATGGCGCTCATGAACCGGCGGTTGAGTCCGCAGATCGAGACGGTGTTCATGATGGCCCACGAGGCTTATTCTTTCATCAGCTCCCGGTTGGTGAAAGAGGTCTTTGGCCTGGGCGGGAATATTACCGGGCTGGTGCCGCCGTCGGTGGAAAGCCGGCTGCACGCCCGATTGTCGAAATCCAAAATTAAAGGGGCATAGTAAGCAAAGATGCAGGCAGTCAACCCAATCGCGGAACGAATCTCCGCCATCAGCGTGTCTTCCACGATGAAGGTATCGGCCGAAGCCGACAGGCTTCGCGGCGAAGGTGTCGATGTGGTCGATTTCGGGGCCGGTGAGCCGGATTTCCCGACCCCGGATAACATCAAGCAGGCGGCCGTCCGCGCGCTCGATCAGAATTTCACCAAGTACACCGCGGCGGGCGGTACTCTCGAACTCAAGAGGGCCGTTTGCGAACGGCACGCGCAGGATTTCGGCACGGCGTACCAGCCCAGCGAATGCATGATCACCGTGGGCGGCAAGCACGTGATCTTCAACCTGATGCAGGCGTTGGTGAATCCGGGGGACGAGGTGGTGATCCCGGTGCCGTATTGGGTGACCTACCAGGACGTGGTCAATTACGCGGGCGGCAAGTGCGTGTTCGTCGACACCGACGAAGCGCAGGGGTTCACCTTGACGGCGGCCATGCTGGAACCGCATCTGACGGCGCGCACCAAGCTGGTCATCGTCAATTCGCCCTCGAACCCCAGCGGCGCCGTGGTGGAGCGCGAAGAGTTCGAAAAAATCTACCGCCTGACTTCGGCGCGCGGCATCTATCTGATGACCGACGAGTGCTACTGCCATTTCCTGTACGACAGCGAGCCGTTCTCCATTGCGTCGCTCCCGGGCGCGAAGGAGACGGTACTGGTGGCCGGCTCGCTTTCCAAGACGTACGCGATGACCGGATGGCGCATCGGGTTTGGCCTGGTGCCGCCCGCCATCGTACAGGCGATGACTAAGCTGCAGAGCCATTCGACGTCGAACCCCTGTTCGATCTCGCAGAAGGCGGCGGTGGAAGCCTTGCGCGGTCCGCAGGAATCGGTGGGCGTCATGCTGGCGGAGTATCGCAAACGGCGCGATTTCGTGGTGGCGCGGCTGCGCGCGATTCCGGGTGTCCAA
>JADGNS010000144.1 GCA_017883355.1 Candidatus Solibacter sp. | reverse complement strand
ATCCCGGCGGGGCGTCTGGGGAATATCGGCCGAGACTTCGCGGCGCTTGAGCTTGATGGAGAGCGTGCGCTCGATGCGCGCCACTTCGGAACGCTCGCTGCGCGTGGCAAAGGTCGAGGCCGTGCCCTTGGAGCCCATCCGTCCGGTGCGTCCCACGCGATGGATGAAGTCTTCCGGGACCTGCGGGAGATCGTAGTTGACGACGTGGGCGATGCCTTCGACGTGGATACCGCGCGCCGCCACATCGGTGGCCACGAGGACGCGGTAGTAGCCGTCCTGGAAGCCCTTGAGGGCCTGGTTGCGTTGATTCTGGCTGCGGTCGCCGTGGATAGCGGCGCACTTGAAGCCGGCCTGCGAGAGCTTTTTCGCCAGCTTCTCGGCGCCATGCTTGGTGCGGGCGAAGATCAGGAACGAACCCTGCTCATCGGTGAGCATCATTTCCAGGAGGCCGAGCTTGCGATCCTGCTCGACTTCGTAGAAGTGCAGATCCACCTGTTCGCAGGGCTTGGTAATGGAACCGATTTCGATGCGCACGGGATTGCGCACGTGCGATTCCACCAGCTTCTTGACGGAAGATTCGATGGTGGCCGAGAAGAACATGGTCTGGCGATCGGCCGGGATGATGGACATGATGCGCTTGATGGAGGGCAGGAAGCCCATGTCCAGCATGCGGTCGGCCTCATCCAGAATCAGGATGCGGACTTTGCTCAATTCGATCAATTTGCGGTCCAGGAAATCGCAAAAGCGGCCCGGAGTGGCGACCACGATGGCGGCGCCGGCGCGAATCTGCTTGAGCTGTACGCGTTCGTTCATGCCGCCAACGGCGACAGCGGCGTGGATGCCGGTGCCGCGGGCGATCTTGCCGATGGCCTCGGTGATCTGCAGTGCCAGTTCGCGGGTCGGGGTCAGGATGACGCAGCGGATGCCGGGTTGCGGTCCCTGGTTGAGCAGCAACTGGATGGTCGGCAGTACAAACGCAAGGGTCTTTCCAGTTCCGGTTTGGGCGGTGGCGACGAGGTCGCGGCCGGCGAGGGCAGGCTCGATGGCCTGAGCTTGGACGGGGGTTGGCTCGGCGTAGTTCAGCTTCGCGAGGTTGCTCATCAGTTGAGCGGTAAGCGGTAATTCAGAGAAATTTTTCATCTAGTCGTTTTTGAGAAGGGAATCAGCCAGCCACTGCCGGTAAGGAAGGAAGGGTGCGGATCTACTTCAGTAGTACACAGTATAGCGCACTTCCCGGTAGGATGGGGCGATTGGCGAATGGCGGGGCAGCCGCGTTGGCGCGGAACTGCGGCAGTAGCCAACCGCCGCGCAGGTTAACAAGCTGCCCCACGAATGGTCCTCAGCGAATGGGTTCGAACACCACGTAGGCGAACTTCTTCGAATCGGGCGACCAGGAGTTCACGTTGATGGTGCCTTGCCCGCCGAAGAATTTGGCCCGCACGTCCAGTTTCAAGGGCTTCAGCTTGCTGCCCGGCGCGGGGGTGAGGCGCAGTTCCACGCCTTCCAGTTTCTCGTTGTGGGTCTTGGTACCTTTGGGGAAAGAGAACACCAGCATCCACTTGCCGTTGGGCGAGAGGTGGGGGAACCAGTTTTCCAGATCGTCTTTGGTCACCTGCTCGGCCTTGGCGTCGGCGGGCCCGCCGCCCTCGGCCGGAATGCGCCAGATCTCCCACTTGCCGGTGCGGTCGGAGTTGAAGTAGATCCACTTGCCGTCGGGCGAATACTCGGGACCGTCGTCGTAGGCGCCCTTGGAAGTGAGGCGCTGCTCGTCGCCGCCCGTCGCGGCGACGCGGAATAATTCGAACTTGCCGTTGCGCTGGCCGACAAACGCCAGCCACTTGCCGTCGGGCGACCAGCCGTGGAAATAGCTGGGCGAAGCCGGCGTCATGAGCTTCGCGCCCGAGCCATCGGCGTGCGCCAACCAGACCTGCGATTGGCGCGATGCCGTGCTGGAAGCGGAGAAGGCCAGCCATTTGCCGTCGCGCGAGAGATCGTGATCGTTGTTGGCGCGATGCCCGCCTTCCCCCAGTTCGATCTTTTCGAGCTTGGGCTCGCCAGTGGCGTTCACCGGAAGGTGGTACAGACCGCCGCCCGTGTTGATGAGCAGAAACGAGCCATCGCGCGACCAGTTGGGAGCTTCCACGACCTGGTCGGCGGTGTAGACCACGCGGGTGGAACGCGCTGCCAGATCGTAGATGGTGACTTTGCTGCGGTAGCGCTGCTGCGGCGCGGCGGGTGGGCGCTCAGCGACTCCCTGAGCGGCGGCCACGCCGGCCAGCAAGAGTGCCGCGGTGAGGGCCTGGTGCATGATTCTTGTGCGCATGGGTATGAACTCTCAAGGTGATTGTATACTGGAGCGCTGGATGGAGGGTGAGGGAGCCTCAATCGACGCCGGCGGTTTGCAGGGTAACCTGCACCGTCGCGTTGGGACCAATCTCCACTTCCGTGGCTTGCGACCGCGCACGCCATAGCTTCAGGATGGGCTCCGCGGTGCCATCGAGCGCCACATCACAGGCCAGGGCGAGGTACTTGCCGGGCGGCAACGGACGCGCGCCGCCGCTCCAGCCATTCTCTACCTCGATGCGGCGGAGGGTGGCGCTCAGGACGGCTGCCGACTCGGCCTCGGCGGGCATCAGGTAGAGGCTTACATGCGACACGGGGTTGCCCTCGCGATCGGTCACGCGGGCGTTCAGAAATCCGCCATCGCAGGCCAGCACGAGGCGCAACCGGCCTCCCGCGCCATCACTCATCAAGCGCAGCAGCCTGTGCAGCACGCTGATCCCGTCGTAGCTCGCCGCTTTGAGGTAACAGCCCGCGGGGAGGGGATATGCTTCCAACTGGTAATCGTCCACCGGCACGCGATCGAGAGTGAACGACCCGGGAACCGCAACTTCGCGGGCATAGACGAACGCGCCACTCATCCCCGATGGCGGTCCGTCCTGATCGGCATGACGGTCGAAATCGATCCGCTTGGTCAGCCCGACGCGGACCGGTTTCTCCGCGGCGTTGCCGGGCGGCGGCGGATCCCACGCCGCGTCTCCGGAGATCGCCGCCGGCTGGCGCGCCAGCAGCTTCACGCCGCTCGCGTCATGGTTGGTGATGATGACATGCGCATACCCGGAGACGGAACCTGCCGGCGGCGGGTTGGTATTCCTCCCGTTGTTGGCGTCTAACTGGTATTCCCCCGGATGAAAGCCGCATGCGCGGAAGTTCCCCTCGGAAGTGACCTTTACGTTGACCGGCGCGAATGCCGAACCCGCGACCAGAGCCTGCTGTTCGAGAATGGTCAGCGAAGGCAGCGGCGCTCCTCCGGAGACTTCCAGTGCGCCATCCATGCAATAGGAAGGAGCGGATGCCATGCGGATGTCCGTCCCTTCACGGCTCTCATCCGGAATCAGGGTTACCGGTTGCGCGCCCTGCGGGTCGAGCGAGGCGGGATAGTAAGTCGGAACCATGATCCGCTCCCGCTTTTCGACATCGGCGGGCACTTTGTCGGCAGACACCGGCGCAGGCAGCGGCTTCTTCACCAGCATCAGATAACTGCGTTCGGCGGGAACGCGCTCCAATCGATACTCGCCGTCCTTGCCGGTCACCACGGTCTGCTGCCTGGCGTAAGCCATCTCGCCCGCCTCGAACCTGCGTTCCAGCAGGAGAACGGAGGCGCCGGCCACTGGCTTTTTGACGTCATCGACGACTCTTCCCGAGATGGTCCCTCCGAGTTTGATGGGGATGTCCACCCCGCTGAGTTGCTGCCCGGCGACCACGAGCGCGTAGACGCCCCCGCGTCCGGCGCGCCGTTCATCGGACACAGAGACCCAATAGCGGCCGGGGAATACCTGCTGAAAACCGAACTGGCCCTGAGGATCGGTGGTGGCGCTAAACGGGCCTATCTGGACCCGGATATCGGCGAGGGGAGCGCGCGTCACAGAATTCCTGACTACCCCGGTAATGGAGCCGAACGCCGGATCGGGCCGCGGGGTTTGGGCCAGAACGGCGGTCGCGGAGAGGATCAGTGCAAGAAGACACTTCGCCATTGGTTTTCAGTATTTCAGGTTTCAAACTGCTTAACAATCGGTGCCGGGGCCGGTTCGTGTCGCCTGGAGGCTAGGGTGTCGCCGGGGTGCGCAACTGGCGCGTGATGCGGGCGAAGCGTTCGCCGAAACGGCGGGCATCGGCGCGATCGCTATCGTTGACGCCCGGCGGCTTGCCCGCGGTCACGGCTTGCGGGCCGAGCGATCCGAAGCCTTCCTGGTTGACGCCGCCGACAATCACGAAGCGCATGGCCAGAAATGCGGCGATGGCGGACAGGCGCGCCATTTCCTGTCCGTTGGAAGGGCTTCCGGCGGTGCAGAAGACGGCTGCCGTACGGCCCTCTCCGTAGGTCGCGCCCGCCTTGGCGAGCGCCGCGCCGACGCGGTCGAGGAAGGCCTTGGCTTCCGCGGAGAGATTTCCCCACTCGACGGGAGTGCCCAGGACGATGCCGTCGGCTTTCACGATGTCGTCGGAGGTGACGTCGGCCACCTTGCGCAAGACGATCTCGACGCCGGGCACAGATGCGGCGCCCTCGCGAACGGCGGCGGCCATTTTCTCCGTATTGCCGGTGCGGGAGTGATAGGCGATCAGGATGCGCGGCGGAGGCGCGGCAGCGGCGGAAGCGGTAAGGAGCGTGCAGGCGAGAAGGAAGCGTGACATGGCCGCCAGTTTAGCGCGGCGCGCTCCGAGATGCGCTCGGGTTGGCAGGCGGAAGCGCCTGCCCCACCTGCACAAGGCGGAGGTTTATGCCACGGCGTTCATGACGCGATTCATGCGATCGATGGCTTCGTCGATTTCCGCCGTGTTCTTGAAGCCGATGGTCACGGCATCTACCGAGCCCAGGTTCATGACATACTTCATGGCGGCCTCGCGATCCTCGGCCTGGGTGAAACGCCCTTCACCGCAGAGTTTCATGCCGATCACCCCCATCCCTTGGGCGTGAATCTTTTTGGTGTGCGCGGTCACTTCGTCCACGTTGCCGAGGGCATCCACGTCCCTTTGGTCGGGCGTGTCCATGCGGGTGCCGTTGTGGTTGGTGCGCGTCAGCAGGATGTCCAGCCACTGGTTCCCGGGGATGGTGCGCAACGCGGGAAGGCCGTGGACGCTGGCGCCGTGCGAGAGGATGACCTTTTTGCTCTTGGCTTCCGAAAGCCCGTCCTGCAAGGGGCGATAATCGGTCTCCCAGGTGGGCGGGCGCAGGCAGTGCAGCAGCAGGATATCGATGTACTCGGTTTGGAGCTGGCGGCGGAAGTCGTCGATTTTGGTTCCCGGGTTGGCGCCGGATCCCGGCGTGCTGTACTTAGTCATCAGCGAGTAGCTCTCGCGCGGCAGTCCCTTGAGCGCAATGCCGAGCATTTCGGGCATGCCGCGGTAGCCCTCGGCGGTTTCGAAGAAGCGAATGCCCCGGTCGTACGCATGGCGGACCAGGCGGGTGAATGTGTCCTGCCCAAGTTCGCGCTGCACGCGGCCGCCGAAGGTGCCGGTGCCTAAGGCGAGCCGGGTGACCTTCACATTGGTCTTGCCGAGAGTGACCAGGTCCGTGGCCAGTCTCTTTTTGGGTTGCGCGCCAAGCCGGGTGAGAGCGGCAGCGCCGAAAGTTGCAGCCAGGAAATCGCGACGGGTGGATCGAGACATCATCCTTCTCCTTGGGAAACACTCTAACACTTCCTCGGGGCGTTGGGGTGGCGTCCTATGGCCCGTTGACCCGCGCGTAGATCATGCGCGAGACGCGCGGGTCCTGGTCCCCCTGGTGAAAGCTGCGCACGCGATCGCGAATCACGCGGTCGGCGGCGGTCATGCGTTCGCGGGCGCGCAGAAACTCCAGCCAGGACTCCATGACGAAGGTCTCGATGAAGCGCTCGGGCTGCGCCGTGTCCTGAAAGGCGCCCCAGCGGATGGCTCCGTCGCGCATGCGCAGCGGACGCGCGGCATGCAGGGCACGGGTGAATTCGTTGGTCTCGGTCAGGCGGATCAGGTACTCGATCTCGATCAGCACGGGCCCTTCTTCCGGCTCGAGTTGGAGAACCGTTTGCGGCGCAGCCCGCATGGACTGGTAGGGCGACAAGTCGGGCGGCGCCCCGCGCAGCAGCGGGAAGCGGAGCGCCACGGGCACGCCGATGAGCATGCCGGCGGCGGCGGCGAGCAGCGCCGTCTGGCTGGAGTAGCGTTCGGCAATCAATCCCCACAAGGCGCTGCCGCCGGCCATTCCGCCGGCGAAGACCATCTGGTAAATGCCGAGAGCGCGCGCCTGCACCCAGGCTGGGACGGAGAGCTGCACGGCGATATTCAGCGTGGAGGTAGTGGTGGTCCAGGCGCAGCCGGCGGCGACCAGCCAGAAGACGATCAGGGGCACGCTGCGAGTGAGGGCGAGGGTCGCCAGTGTGCCGGTGAAGATGGCGCCCGCTCCGGCGAGCATCCACTGCGCGGGCAGCGTCCGCCGCAGGCGCGGCAATAGAACCGCTCCGATGACGGCGCCCAAGCCCAGGCAGCCGTTCAGAATGCCGTACGCCATGGCGCCGGCGTGGAGATCCTGCTGCGCCACGACGGCGAGCAGCGCCCAGACCGCGCTGGCAAAGCCCGTGAAGAGAAACGCGCGCAGCAGAATCGCGCGCAGCGCCGGAGAGTTGCGCACGTAGCGCACGCCGCTGCGCATGGACCCGAAGATTCGCTCGGCGGGAAGCGCACTTTGGAAGAGCGGCGTCCGTTGCCACGTGTAGAGAACGAAGATCACCGCCAGGAAGGACGCGGAGTTGAGAAAAAAGACCGCCGCCGCGCCCACCTGGGGCGAAGCAAAGGCGGCCACGGCGAGGCCGCCCAGGGCTGGACCCACGGCGCGCGCCAGATTGAACGCCGCGCTGTTGAGCGAGATTGCGTCCGGCAACTCGGAGCGCGGCACGAGTTCGGGGACGATGGCCTGCCACGCCGGATTGTTCATCGCGCTGCCGATGTTGAGCAGGAAGGTGAGGACGAGGAGGACGGCCGGCGAGATGACTCCGAACGCGGTAAGCAGACTCAAGAGCGCGACCGTGGCCAGCATCCAACTCTGCCAGAAGATCAACAGGCGGCGGCGGTCGAAGATGTCCGCGGTGGCCCCGGCGGGAAGGCCGAGGAAGAGGACCGGAAGGCTGGCCGCGGTCTGCATGAGTGCGATGAGCAGCGGCGACGTGGTGAGCGCGGTCATCAGCCACGTGCCCGCGGTATCCTGCATCCAGCTTCCGAGGTTGGAGACCAGCGAGGCGATCCAGCGATTGCGAAAGAGGGGCCGGCGCAGGGGCGCCCATCCGGAAGGCGAATCGATCTGGGGAGCGGAAGCCACGGGTCAGACCAGGGAACGAAGGTGAAGTATAGCGTTTTCCCGGCGGTTGGCGCGACGCCTCCTCCGGGGAGCGAAGCGCCAACTGTGCGCGGCTTTCCTCGCCTCGCCTTCGGCCTCGCCGGTCAAGGACGAGCCCTATCCGCAGAGCGCGGCGGCGCCGGCGATGCCGGCATCGGCGCCGTAGCGTGCCATGACGATTGGGATTTCTCCGGCGCGCTGATTGATGGCCCAGTGCGGCAGGTTCCGGGAAATGTCGGCAAAGAACGGGCTCATCAATTCGGCCACGCCGCCGCCCACCACGATGCACTCCGGTTCCAGCAGATCCACGATGTTGCCCAGCCACACGGTTAGCAGGAATGCGGTTTCCTCCAGGACCTGTCTGGCCGCGGCATCGCCTTCGTGAAAAGCCTGGCCCACGTGCTCGGCGCGAATCTGCTCCAGCCCTCCGGCCAGCTCGAGGATGCGCGACGCACTTCCGGCGGTGAGTTTGGCGCGGGCGCGCGACGCGATGGCGGGCCCGGCGGCCAGCGCCTCGATGCAGCCGAATTTGCCACAGGCGCAGCGCGGACCGCGGTAGTCGATGGTCACGTGCCCGCCTTCGGCGGCGCTGCCGGTACGTCCGTGAAGGATCTTGCCGTCGAGGACGATTCCCGCGCCGATGCCGGTTCCCAGGGTGGCGTAGAACAAGTTGGCGTACCCCCGCCCGGCTCCCCACAGGAATTCGGCGAGGCCCGCCGCATTGGCGTCGTTATCGACCTTCGCGGGCACTCCGAAGACGCGCACGGTCTCGGCGGCCAGCGGGAATCCCCGCCAGCACGGCACATTTGGCGGATTGAGCACCACTCCCGTTTTGGGATCCAACGGGCCGGGCGCGCACAGGCCGATGCCGGTCACCGCGCCGCGCGCTTCCGGCGACAGAGAGAAGATCGCTTCCACGGCGTTTACCACGCCCGCGAAGCCGGTGGCGGCGTCGCCGGCCGGGGTCATGGGCACGCGCGTCTTGTGGGTGATCTCACCGGTGGAATCTACCAGCCCGGCAGCTACTTTGGTCCCGCCAATATCGACACCAATGATCATGGATTCACCCGCATCATAGCATTGGGCCCGAAATCGCGGATTCGGTCGGCGTCCGATTGTCAATCGGGGCAAGTGGCGCGCAGGCACGGCAGGTGGCGGGTTACCAACCCGCCGCAGATTGACAATCTGCCCCACATGG
>JADGNS010001128.1 GCA_017883355.1 Candidatus Solibacter sp. | reverse complement strand
GACGGCCAGTGAGATCCAAATCGGTTGGACCTGCACTGGCCGTTCTGTTTCTGGTCAACGTCCTCAACTATTACGATCGCCAGACGCTGGCCGCGATCCTCGAACCGCTGCGCCACGAGTTCTCCCTTTCCGATACCCAGCTTGGCGGACTCTTCACGCTGTTCACCGTCGTGTTCGCGCTGGCCGGATTGCCGCTCGGCAAGCTCGCCGACACGCGCAGCCGCCGCGGACTGCTGGCCGCTGGCATCGCGGTGTGGACCGGGCTCACCGGCGTGGCGGGCCTCGCCACCAGCTACGCCGTGCTGCTTGCGACGCGGCTGGGCGTAGGGATTGGCGAAGCCGTGTGTACGCCGGCCGCGGCCAGTTGGATCGGCGATCTGGTCCCGGCCTCGCGGCGGGCGCGCGCCATGGCGGGCTTCATGATGGCGGTCCCGGTGGGCATCATGCTGAGTTCCGCCATCGGCGGTCCCGTGGCGCTGGCTTACGGCTGGCGCATGGCGCTCGTGCTGGCCGCCATCCCGGGATTGGTGCTCGCGCCCGCGGTGCTGTGCTTGCAAGAACCCGAGCACCCGCTCTCGCCGGTTGGCGGCGGCCGGGTCGCCGCGCTGCCCGCCGTCTTCTGGTGGATCGCGGTGTCGGGCGCGGTGGTCAACTTCGCGCTCTACAGCTTCTCCACCTTCCTGCCGGCGTTTCTGACGCGCTATCACGGCATGAGCGTGGCGCAGGCCGGCATCTGGACGGGGATCGGTTCGGGAGTGTCGGGAATCGGGGGCGCCGCCGCCGCCGGCCTGCTGGGCGATCGCGTAACCAACCGCCTGTGGCTGGCGGCGGGCGCCTCACTGGCGGCGGCAGGTCCGCTGTACGCCGCCATCCGCATGCCGGCGGGCAGCGCGGCGGGTGCGGTCTGGCTGGCCATGATCGGCTATGGTCTGCTGCAGATGTACTACGGCCTGGTGTACGCGGCGATTCAGGATGTGGCCGGCCCCGCGATGCGAGGACGCGCCATGGCGGTCTACTTCGTGGTGACGTACGTGGGCGGCGCGTCGTGGGGCCCGCTGCTCACCGGCCGGCTAAGCGATTTTCTGGCGCGCCGGTCGGGGCTCGCCGCGGAAGCATCGCGCGCCGTGGGACTGCACGACGCCATGTACGTGATTCCGGCGCTGGCAGTGGTCCTGGCGGCCGTGCTGTGGACGGCGGGAAAGCGAGTGGCATAAGGCTGCGCCTTGTGCATCCGAGCGAAGCTCGGACGCGGCCATGCCGACTTCACGGCGGCACATGGCGCGTTGGGCACCCAAGCGCACGTATGCACCTTTCCGGTAAACTCACAGGTTGTGAAGCTTGGCGTTGTTCTCTTTCAACTCGGTGGGCCGGATTCGCTGGAAAGCATCCGGCCGTTCCTGTACAACCTGTTCTGCGATCCGGACATCATCGACTTCCCGTTTGCACGCATCGCGCGGCAGCCCCTGGCGCGGCTGATTGCCTCGACACGGGCCAAACACGTGGCGCATCATTACGCGAAAATCGGCGGCCGGAGCCCCATCCTCGAGAACACCAGGCGGCAGGCTTCGGCGCTGGAGGCCGAACTGCGCAACCACCTGGACGCGCGCGTGACGGTCGCGATGCGTTACTGGCACCCGTTCACCGAAGAGGCGATCCACCAGATGGAGCAGCACGCTCCCGACGATCTGGTACTGCTGCCGCTGTATCCGCAATACTCCAGGACCACCACAGGCAGCAGCCTGAACGAATGGGCGAGGTGTTTCCATCCCAATGGCTGGAGTCCGCGCGTTCACGTGATCGAACGGTTTCACGAGGACGGCGCCTATCTCGGCTCGCTGGTCGAAGCCGTTTCCCGGTCGATGGCGGGATTCGAGGATCCGGGCGATGTGGATGTGATCTTCAGCGCGCACAGCGTGCCGCTGTCGGTGGTGGAAAACGGCGATCCATATCAGCGGGAGATCGAGCGCACTGTCGAACTGGTCTGGCAGCGCGGCGGATGGCCGGCGCGGCGCCACCTGTGTTACCAGAGTAAGGTCGGTGCGTCGAAGTGGCTAAGTCCTTCCATGCACGAAACCGTGCGGCGCCTGGCCGCGGAGGGGCGTAAGCATCTCCTGGTGGTACCGATCTCTTTCGTGTCCGACCACGTCGAGACGTTGCACGAAATCGATATTGAGCACCGCGAGCAGGCTCTCGGCCTGGGGATTGAAGATTACCGGATGACGCAGGGCCTGAATGATTCCCCTGCGTTCATCCAGGCACTGGCCGGACTGGTGCGCAGAAAAGTCTCCATGGCTTCGGCGGAAAGAAGCACCGGCTAGGACACAGCCCCCGGATGCGCGGCAGGCTCCAGCTCAGAGTGCTGGTGACCAGCGTTCTCTCCTCCCGCATTCCCCGGCTAACCAGCGGCCTCCGCGCGCAGTCGAGGCGCCGGCAGCGGCCGGCCTGAGTACGCGCCGTACGCAGGCATGGCCAGCATGAGCCCTGCCGCGACGAGGGTGAGGACAGAGAGCTTCACCGCCA
>JADGNS010000143.1 GCA_017883355.1 Candidatus Solibacter sp. | reverse complement strand
CAAGCCGATTCCGGCCAACGACGTCTGGATCGCCGCGCTCAGCCGGCAGCATGCGATTCCGGTGATGAGCCGCGACACCCATTTCGACTTTGTGGGCGGATTGAGACGGCGAACGTGGTAGCAGGGCAGGTAGGAATCAGCCCCGGAGCCAGCAAGTAACCGGTCTTACACAGACAATCGGAGATTGAAATCCGGAACGCCGATAAAGATAAGTTGGATTCGCAGACCGGGCGCGTGCTGGGTGCCAAGCCGATTGAAGCGCCGGTTGGGGCGGAGTCGACTTGGGGCGGCTTGCCAACCTGCGGCCGACCCTCAATCCGCGGCCGGCCGGCGGGCACTTCCTCCCCTGTTCCCCGCGGCGCCTGCGCGATATGACCCAACTGCGGCCGGCTGAAGCCCCGTAATCCATTGATTCCATTCAGTGATAAATTGGAATTCGGGGTGCAGTAATTAACTGCCATTCGAGGGCGCAGAGTATGTTTCGATTCGATCAGTTGATCCGCCGTGACATGATCATCCGTGATGTGAAACAACGTCATCCTGAAACCATTCCCATATTTGAACAATTCCGTTATCGCCCGTCATGCGACGACTGCGATATCGAAACAGTCGCGCGCAAGAACGGACTCAATTCGCTGGACGTAGTCGAGGCGCTGAATCAGGCCGCGTTCAGACCAAAGGCAGATACCGAAAATGCAAGTAGCCAGTAAGTCCGGAAAGAAGAAATTGAACCGCAAGCGGAAACAGCCGCTGGATGTATTTTTCTCGCCGAAGACCGTGGCGGTCATCGGCGCCACCGAAAACCCGGGGACGGTCGGACGGACCGTGCTTTGGAACCTGGTGACCAGCCCGTTTGGTGGCACGGTTTATCCGGTCAACCCGAAGCGGCCCAGCGTATTGGGCGTGAAGGCGTACCCGACGGTTTCCGACATTCCGGAGCAGGTGGAACTAGCGGTGATCATCACGCCGCCGCCCTCGATTCCGGCGTTGATCAAGGAATGCGGGGAGAACGGCGTGCAGGGCGCGATCGTGATCTCGGCCGGCTTCAAGGAGATCGGGCCGGAGGGCGCGGAACTGGAGCGCCAACTGCTGGTGGAAGCGCAGAAGGCCAATATCCGTATCATCGGACCGAACTGCCTGGGCGTAATGAGCCCGCTATCGGGGATGAACGCGACGTTCGCCACCACGGTGGCGCGGCCGGGGTCGGTCGGCTTCATCAGCCAGAGCGGAGCGCTGTGCACGGCGGTGCTGGACTGGAGCCTGAAGGAGATGGTGGGCTTCAGTGCGTTCATCTCGGTTGGGTCGATGGTGGACGTCGGCTGGGGCGATCTGATTTACTACCTGGGCAACGATCCGAAAACCAAGTCGATCGTGATCTACATGGAATCGATTGGCAATGCGCGCTCGTTCCTCTCGGCGGCGCGGGAAGTGGCGCTGACCAAGCCGATCATCATCATCAAGCCGGGGCGTTCGGCGGCGGCGGCGAAGGCCGCGGCGTCGCACACCGGGTCGCTGACGGGCAGCGATGAGGTGTTGGAAGCGGCGTTCCGGCGCAGCGGCGTGCTGCGCGTCAACACCATCGCGGACCTGTTCTACATGGCGGAAGTGCTTTCCAAGCAGCCCACCCCGAAGGGGCCGCGGTTGACCATCGTGACCAACGCGGGCGGTCCCGGCGTGCTGGCGACGGATGCGCTGATCATGGGCGGCGGCGAACTGAGCGAACTCACGCCGGAGACCATGGAAGCCTACAACGCGGTGCTGCCGGCCACGTGGAGCCACAACAACCCGGTGGACATTATCGGGGACGCATCGCCGGAGCGCTACGCCAAGGCGCTGGAGATCGCGGCCAAGAATCCGAATTCCGACGGCATGCTGGTGATTTTGACGCCGCAGGCGATGACCGACCCGACGCGCATCGCCGAGCAGTTGAAGCCGCTGGCCAAGCAGGAAGGCAAGCCGTTGCTGGCGAGCTGGATGGGCGGCGTGGATGTGGCGGCGGGCGAGGAGATTCTCAACCGCGCCAACGTTCCCACCTTCCCCTATCCCGATACGGCGGCGCGGGTGTTCAACTACATGTGGCAGTACGCCGACAACCTGAAGGCGCTCTACGAAACCCCGGCCATGCCGGAGGATTCCGCCACCTGGACGCCGGACCGCAAGCTGGTGGAGAGCATCGTCGCCAGGTCGCGGGGTGAAAAACGCACCATTCTCACCGAGTTTGAAAGCAAACAGGTGCTGGCGGCGTACGGGATTCCGGTCGCCAAGACCATCATCGCCGCCAATCAGGCGGATGCGGTGAAGGCGGCGGACGAAATCGGTTATCCAATCGTCCTCAAGTTGTATTCGGAGACCATCACACACAAGACCGACGTCGGCGGCGTGCAGTTGAATCTGGGCAACGCCGAAGCGGTGGCGAAGGCATTTGACGCGATTCAGACCTCGGTGGCCGCCAAAGTCGGCGCGCAGCATTTCCAGGGCGTGACCGTGCAGCCCATGATTAAGCTGCGCGACGCGTACGAGTTGATCATCGGCAGCAGTCTGGACCCGCAATTCGGGCCCGTGCTGTTATTCGGTACCGGTGGACAGTTGGTGGAGGTCTTTAAGGATCGCGCCCTTGGGTTGCCGCCCTTAAACTCCACGCTGGCCCGCCGGATGATGGAGCAGACCAAGATCTACAAGGCGCTGAAGGGCGTGCGCGGGCGCAAGCCGGTGGATCTGGTGGCGCTCGAAGTGCTCATGGTGCGGTTCAGCGCGTTGGTGGCCGAACAGCGGTGGATCAAGGAAATCGATATCAATCCACTGTTGGCATCGCCGGACGGGTTGATCGCGCTGGATGCGCGCGTGGTAGTGCATGGACCCGAAGTCGCGCTGGATCAGGTGCCGAGGACTGCCATCCGCCCCTATCCCACGCGCTACGTGGCGCCGTGGACCATGAAGGACGGCATCGAGGTCACGATCCGGCCGATCCGTCCCGAAGACGAACCGGCCCTGGTGCGCTTCCACGAGACGCTCAGCGAGCGAACCGTGTATCTGCGCTATTTCCACCTGATGAATCTGGAACAGAGGATCCAGCATGAACGGCTGACCCGGATATGCTTCATCGACTACGATCGCGAAATGGCGTTAGTGGCGGAGCGGCGGAATCCGGAAACCGGGGAGAGCGAGATCCTGGGCGTGGGCCGGATGATGAAGATTCATGGCACCACGGAAGCCGAAGTCGCGGTGGTAATCAGCGACAATTGGCAGGGCCGCGGACTGGGCAAGGAACTGCTGGCGCGGTTGTTGATCGTGGGTGGGGCTGAGAAACTGACCAAGTTGACCGCCGACATTCTGCCCGACAACCGCGGGATCATGCGCATCTGCGAAAAGCTCGGTTTCTCGCTGAAGCACTCGTTGGATGACGAAGTGGTGCGCGCCGAGTTCACGATCTAGGTCTGTGACCGACTGAAGATGATGCTTTCATGTGGGGCAGGATGGAAGGGGTACCCTCTGGGTCCGGCGGGTTGGCAACCCGCCAGTGGCGCCGGTAAAACAACCGGCGCGCAGCTTGCCAAGCTGCCCCACAACTAATGCAGAATGCCGCGGTGCGAAAGCTAAGTGGCATTGGCCAACAGGGGCCAATACCACAATCAACGCCTATTTGTAGGGAAGCTGATTCGTCATGCGGCGCTGCTGCTGTAGGCGCAGTTCGCGGCGCATGGATTGAACTTCCTGCTCCAGTTTCCTGGTTTTGGCGGCCTGAAAGTCGATATCGGATTTCAATTGGGCCGCCTGCTTCGCCGCTTCCTTCGCCGCCTCGTCGCGCTGCTTCTGAGCTTCCGGATCCTCGGCCGGTTTGCGATCGGGCAGTTTGCCCAGGAAACTGGTAACCTCGCGGATATCCGGACCATTCTCCTGATGGACGATCAGTTTCACGTCCACCTTCTCGGACGTCCGGGCGTAAGTGAAGGATCCGGTTTCGAGGTGCGCGGCGTCAAGTTGGAGGGCCACCGGCAGCGGCCCGCCGTCGGTGATCTCCAGAATGGCGTCGCTAGAGTTGCGCACGGAAGGGGAAGAGCGATCCCAACGGATCTGCAATTGTCCTTCGCTATCGATGGTGTTGAGTCCGAGTGCGCGCAAGGGCTGCCCAGCAGTACCGGAGGAGGCCGGCTGGACGGCGGCGAGTACCCGCGGCAGCCAGATCTGGCGGGTCTGATAGCCGGCGCCGATGATACCCAGAATGGCCACGATGGCAATCTCCATGGCCAGCCATCGCCGGGTGGACGATGCGCTTTCGACCATGAACTTTGGGGCGGGCAGGTCGGCGGGCGCGGGCTCATCCAAGGGAAGGCCGTTCTCGGGCGGAGAGTCCGGCGGCACGGGAGCAGTGTCGAGCACAGGCCCGGGCGCGGAAACCGGGGTCCGGCGGGAGTCGCGCAGCGGATGGTCGTTCCCGGGCCGCGCGGTGGGCACTCCCGCGGGCATCTGGCGGATGGGGAGCGCTTCCAGCGTATCTTCCCGGTAGGAGGCATTGGCGCGCACGCTGCCATCGGCCTCGCGGAAGAAGAACCCGATGCGCGCGGGTTGGAAGGTGTGCGGTTTCATGACCAGCGCAACCTGCCAGGGTTCCGGGAAAAAGCGATGGTGGATCTGAAGATCGGCGTCGGACAGAAGAATCTCGCTGCGCGTATGGGAGTGATACCAGCCCACCGGCCGGAGTCCCCCGGCACCGTTGGCGTGGGTGGACAGCAAGTCAGTCAGGCGGGCTTCATCGGGCGGCGACAGCACGAAGGAGGGCCCGAAGGCGTGCTCGCAATCGAGCGCGGCATAGTCGTTGATGACGAGGCGGCCGCGATCGAATCCGCCGAGCAGGATCCCGCCGATTTCCGCGCCGCCGCGGGGCAGGGAGAAAAACGCGTCGGTCACCGCCAGCCGGATATCGTCCAGAACCCGGGTGGAGGATTCGACGGTGAAGGGGCACTCCGGCACGCTCCAGGTAAGTGTCGCACTGTGGGTCTCGCTTTCCGTCATATGCCGGCTGCCGTTCCTTTGATTGTAGGCGATCCGGTGGCAGGGAACACCCGGCATAAGGCAACGACGCCGCGCTAACTTTGGATGAACGCTCAGCGGGACAGGATTTCGCGGATCTTAAGTGCCAGAGCTTGATGGGTGAAGGGCTTGGAAAGAAAGTTCACACCCGAATCCAGCACGCCATGATCGCCAATGGTGTTCTCGGTGTAGCCGGATAAGTAGAGGACCTTGAGGCCGGGCCGGCTGGCGACCAAGGTATCCGCCACCTGCCTGCCGCTCATGATCGGCATCACCACGTCCGTCACCAGCAGGGATATCTCCCCCGGGTGATCGCGGCTGACATCGAGGGCTTCGTGCCCGTTGGCCGCGGTCAGGACCGCATAGCCGAATTGGGTCAGCATTTTGGTCTCAAGCTCGCGGACCTGAGTTTCGTCTTCCACCAACAACACCGTTTCGCCGCCGTGGTGGCGGGGGTGCTCCGGATCCTCCGTCAAACGGGCGGAGACGGGCTCTCCCACCCGCGGGAAGTAGATCTTGAAGGTGGTGCCGTGGCCCGGTTCGCTGTATACCCAGATATCGCCACCGCTTTGTTTGACCATACCGTAGACGGTGGCCAGACCCAGTCCCGTACCTTTTCCGCGTTGTTTGGTGGTAAAAAACGGTTCGAAAATGTTCTGCCGCGTGGCGGAATCCATGCCGTGGCCGGTGTCGCTCACGGCGATCATGACGAACTCCCCCGGCTTTACCGCGATGTGGGTTTTGGCGTACGCTTCGTCGATCAGGACATTACAGGTTTCGATTTCGATCCGTCCGCCGAGGGGCATGGCATCGCGGGCATTGACCGCGAGGTTCACGATGGCCTGCTCGATGTGATTCGGATCGACCTTGATATTGCCGGTATCCGCGCCCAAGCTCATGACGAGTTGGATATCTTCTCCGATCAGGCGGCGCAGCATGTTTTCGGTTTGGCAGATCACGGCGTTGAGATTGACGACGCGCGGTTGCACGGTCTGGCGGCGGCTGAAGACCAGCAGGTGATTGGTCAGGGCCGCGGCCCGATCCGCTGCTTTGAGAATCTCTTCCGCATAGCCGCGCAATGGGTCCAGGATGGAAAGCTCATCCAGGATCATGCGGTTGTACCCGGCGATCACGGTCAGCATATTGTTGAAGTCGTGCGCCACGCCGCCGGCCAGGCGCCCCACGGCTTCCATTTTTTGCGCGTGCATCAATTGTTCTTCCAGTCTCTTGCGCAGGCTGATATCGCTGATGAAGGCGATCGCGAAGGTGCCTTCGCTGGTCTCCACGGTGCTCAGGCTGACTTCCACGGGAAATTCCGTGCCGTCCTTGCGCCGCCCGGAGAGATCGAGGCCGGTGCCCATGGGGCGGACGCGCGGCTGCTGGAAGTAATCGTCGCGCAACCCGCCGTGTGCCGCTCGTTTGGACTCCGGCAGCAGCAGTTCGACACCCGCGCCCAGGAGTTCCTGGCGGGAGTATCCGAACATCTCGCCGGCGCGGCGGTTGGCCAGAACGATGCGTCCCGCGCGGTCGATACTGACGATCGCCTGGGCAGCCGATTCCAACAGCGCAACCAGCAGCTTTTCGGTCTTATCAAAGACGCTGGGGATGTCGGCGGCGTGATGCTGGTCGGGTGGGGAATGATTGGGGTCGTCGATCATCGCAGATCTTTGGCGCGGCCCGGCTGTCTGATTCACGTTCAGCCGGGTACCCTTTAGAAATTGAAGCACGGAATAACCGGTGGAAGATACCCCCCCAAAGAGGGTAGGGAGCAATTGGTGCAATCGTTACGCGGCCAACGGCGAGGCGTCGGTATAATGAAAGCGCATGTCCAAGGGCAAAGAGCTCGAATTGCGTCTGCAGAGGACCGAGCAGCAACTCAGTGTGTTCCAGAAGGTCAGCCGTTTCATGGTTCGCGATTTGAGCCTGTCCGACGTCCTGCAGGGTATTGTTTCTCTGGTGGTGGAGTACACGCAGTGCGATTCGTGCCTGATCTACCTGCTGGACGGTGAAGACCTGGTGCTCTGCGCGTCCAATACGCCGCACCCTTCCACCATCGGGAAGCTGCGCATGCGCTCCAACGAAGGTCTGACGGGTTGGGTGGCGCGGGAACGCCGGCTGTTGGCGATTTCGCGCGAGGCTTACAAAGACGCGCGTTTCAAAACGTTCAAAGACCTGCCCGAGGACAGCTTCGACGCGTTCCTGTCGGCGCCGTTGATTGCGCGCAACCGGGTGGTGGGAGTCATCAACGTGCAGCACCGTCTGCCGCATCAGCACACCGGCAGCGAAATGGAAGTATTGGCCACGGTGGGTGAGCAGGTAGGCTGCATGCTGGTGCTGGCGCGCATGTCGCCGGCCGCCCTGGAATCGGCCAATCACGTGGAACTGATACTTTCGTCGGGGCCCGTCCCGATGAAACAATAGGATTATCGTGACGAATTCTCTTGCCTGGCAGGTGTGCGCACTGAGTCTACTGGCGTCGGCCGTAGCTCCGGCACAAGCCCCTCGGTGGCAGATGCAGTATTTCTACGATCAGGCGAAAACCGAGCTGGTGCTGCAAGACTTGCAGACTCCCTCGGCGCGGCGCGGCATGGCGATCGGCAGCATTCAGGATGGCAAGGGCGGCCGCAAACCGACAGCCGTAGTGACATCGGACAGCGGCGCGCATTGGGAGGTGTCGAAGCTCGAAGAGGTCCCGGTCTCGCTGTTCTTTCTGAATGACAGCATGGGCTGGATGGTTACGGAAAAAGGAATCTGGAAGACTGACGAAGGCGGCAGGGACTGGAAAAAACTGCCGAAACCGCCGGCTCCCGCACTGAGGGTCTATTTCGCCGACGAGAACAACGGTTGGGCTGCCTGCAATAAAAAGACGGTGTTGGTGACACACGATGGCGGCCACAAGTGGGAGCCCGTCAAGGCGGCGTCCGAGCCGCCGGGCGCACCGGAGCGCTCGGCCTACTCCTGGATCGCTTTCGCGGACCCGAAGTACGGTATTGTCTTGGGATTCAATCAGCCGGAGATGCGCTGGGGCTCCAGGTTTCCGGCGTGGATGGACCCTGAGGATGCGCTGAGCCGCCGCCAGACGCCCCACCTCTCCTACACCCTGGTGACGCGCGACGGCGGCCAGACCTGGCGAGCCGGATCGACGTCTCTGTTCGGCCAGGTGACGCGTGCGCGTTTTTCGGCCCACGGCCCCGGCCTTGGGCTGATCGAGTACGGCGACTCGGCCGCCACCGGCCCGAGCGATGTCTACCGGCTCGATTGGGCCACGGGAAAAAGCCAGGCCGTTTTTCGCGACAAGCGCTACTCCATCACCGATGTCTGGCTCACCAAAGAGGGCACGTCCTATCTGGCGGGCATCGAAGTGGCGGGACAGGTACGCAGCATCGCGCCGGGGAACGTCAAGGTCTTCAAAAGCAACGACATGAGTTCGTGGACCGAGCTGGCGGTGGACTACCGGGCCGTGGCCCACCGGGCGATGTTATCGGGCGCCGACGAGCAGAATTTGTGGCTGGCCACGGATAACGGCATGATCCTCAAACTGAAGTAGAACAT
>JADGNS010000142.1 GCA_017883355.1 Candidatus Solibacter sp. | reverse complement strand
GTTCCAGACCAGACAGATGTGGTAGTTGCCATTAGGGCGCGAATCGGCGCACAAAGGTAACTGCGCCAAACGTTTGAGTTGAAATTACATGATAGGGAACGTGGGGAAGTGTTGTCAAATGTGGGGGATAAGTTGGGAGGGTGGGGAGATGCGGGACGGCCGGTGGACCAGACCAGACCAGACCTGGTCCATGTTATCTTGATAAAGTATGGTTGTCCGCAACATTTCGCAGGCCAAGGCCGAACTCTCAGCGCTCATCGAACAGGTACTGAAGGGCAATGAGGTCATTCTGGCAAAGGCCGGAAAACCAGTGGCCCGCCTGGTGGCTTACCGCGGCCCAAGCGGGCCACGAAAGCCCGGGTGCATGGCTGGCGAGATCTCCGTAGCCGCGGACTTCGATTCGCTCCCCGACGACATTGCCGAGACATTCGGTATGCACCCCCCCGTCCGATGAGGCTGCTTCTCGACACGCACATCCTGCTCTGGTGGCTGGCGGACAGTCCCTCGTTGCCGGAGCAGGCTCGCGGTTTGATCGCCGACCCCGGCAATGCAGTGTTCGTTAGCGCCGTCAGTTTATGGGAAATCTGGTTGAAGCAGAGCTTGGGTAAGCTGAAGCTGCCGCCGGACTTCGAAGAGAAGTTGGCTGGGGAGTCTTTCGAGAGTCTTCCGCTGTTGGCGGCCCACACGAGCGCTGTGGCTTCGCTGCCGTGGCACCACCGCGACCCATTTGACCGGATGCTGATCGCGCAGGCCCGGGTTGCGGGGCTCCAGTTCGTAACCGCCGACGCCGTGGTTGCCGCCTACGGGGATTTTGTGCTGCTGGTGGGGTGAGGTGGTTTCACGCCAGCAGTCGCGCCGCCGGTTTGGCGAAGTAGGTGAGAATGATGCCTGCGCCGGCGCGGGTGATGGAGGTCAGGGTCTCGATCATGGCGCGGTCGTGATCGATCCAGCCGTTGCGCGCGGCGGCCACGATCATGGAGTATTCGCCGCTCACCTGGTAGGCGGCGATGGGTACGTCAAACCTCTGGCGCGCCTGCGAGATCAGGTCGAGATACGCCAGCGCGGGTTTCACCATGATCATGTCGGCGCCCTCCTGGATATCGAGTTCGATCTCGCGCATGGCTTCGCGGCCGTTGGCGGGGTCCATCTGGTAGCTGCGGCGGTCTCCGAACTGGGGCGCCGATTCCGCCGCCTCGCGGAAGGGGCCATAGAAGACGCTGGCGAACTTGGCGGCGTAGGCGAGAATCGCGGTGCGCTCGAACCCGTTGGCGTCGAGCGCCTGGCGGATGGCCCACACGCGCCCGTCCATCATGTCCGAGGGCGCCACAATGTCGGCGCCGGCCCGGGCGTGCGACAGCGCGGATTTGGCCAGCCACTGCAGGGTGGTGTCGTTATCCACGTCGCCGTTTTTCACGTACCCGCAATGGCCGTGACTGGTGTACTCGCAATTGCACACGTCGGTCATCACCAGCAGAGAACTGCTCTCGCGCTTGATGGCGCGGATGGCCTTCTGCACGATGCCGTTCTCATCGTAGGCGCCGGTGGCCATCTCGTCCTTGGTCTCGGGCAGGCCGAAGAGGATCACGCCGGCGATGCCGAGAGCTTCCACCTCGGCGCACTCCTTGACGATTTCGTCGATCGACATCTGGTAGTTGTGCGGCATGGAACTGATTTCGCGCTTGATGCCTTCGCCCGGGCAGACGAACAGCGGCAGCACGAACTGCGCGGGGCTGAGACGGGTTTCGCGCACCAGGTTGCGCATCGATTCGGAGACTCTCAAACGGCGTAGGCGGTGGATGGGGAACGGCATCTCAGAATTGTAACTCCTGGACGCGGCGCCACCGGAACCCCGCATAATGGTGAAGGCATCGACAGGCCAAAAGGGCTTGTCCCCACCTCGGGAGGGAATGCATGACAGGCGCAGACTTTCGACGCATCGCACTGACCATGCCGGAGGCCGTGGAGGGCGCTCACTTCGGTAACGCCGATTTCCGCGTGGGCGGGAAAATCTTCGCCACCCTGGCGCTGGAAAAGGAGGGATTCGGCGTCCTGCTGCTCTCGCCGGAAGAGCAGGCTGGAATGGTAGAGGATGCGCCGGACGTGTTTTCACCGGTCCCGGGCGGATGGGGCCGGAAGGGTTCCACCCGGGTATGCCTGGCCAAGGCGCCGCCCGACATCGTGGAGGCGGCCCTGCGGGCCGCGTGGCGAAAACGGGCGCCGCAGCGTTTGCGATGAAACCCACGCGCACGCGATTCCGGGTCAGCGGCTTCCTGTTCCTGCTGGCGGCCGTGACCTACCTCGATCGGGTTTGCATTTCCACGCTGGCACCCGAAATCTCGCGCGATCTGCATCTCTCGAAGCTCCAAATGAGCTTCGTGTTCAGCGCCTTCGCGGTAGCGTATGCGGGGTTTGAAATTTTCAGCGCGTGGTGGGGTGAGAAAATCGGCGCGCGGCGTGTGCTGACGCGCATCGTCATCTGGTGGTCGGTATTCACGATGGGCACGGCTGGGGCGTGGAACTACTCCAGCCTGCTCGGGATCCGATTCCTTTTTGGCGCGGGAGAAGCCGGTGCGTGGCCCAACGCCGCCCTGGCGTTCTCGCGGTGGATTCCGGGAAGCGAGCGCGGCCGCGTGCAGGGCTTCTTCTTCGCCGCGGCGCACGTTTCGGGCGGCATCACGCCGCTGCTGGTGGGGTGGATGGTGGGGTTCCTTCCGTGGCGCGGCGTGTTCGCGCTCTGCGGATGCATCGGCGTAATCTGGGCGGTGGCCTGGTACCGTTGGTTTCGCGATGAGCCGCGCGACCACGGCCGCGTCAACCAGGCGGAGGCGCTGCTGATTGAATCCGAACGCCGCATCGAGAGGGACGCGCACCACGGGAAGGCGCTGGGGCGCGCGCTGGTCTCCTCGCCGAACGTGTGGTGTCTGTGTCTCGCGTATCTATCCAACAGCTACGGCGCTTACTTCGTAATGACGTGGCTGCCGGCCTATCTGGCGGAGAACCGCGGGTTCGAGAAACAGTCGCTCAGCCTGTTTGCGGGCTTGCCGCTGCTGCTCAGCGTGTTCGGCGATATCAGCGGAGGCGCGGTTACGGATTGGGCCTCACGGGCGTTCGGACTTCGACTCGGGCGCGCGGCGGTTTCGGTGGCCGGATACTCGGTGGCGGCGATGGCTATGTTCGGCGCCGTGTACGCGGCCACGCCCGTGATGGCGGCCTCGTTGATCGCGGCGGCCGTGGCGGCTTCCATGTTCACGCTCAGCCCCAGTTGGGCGGCATGCATGGACATCGGCGGCGAGAACACGGCGGTGCTGAGCGCGGCCATGAATACCACCGGACAAGTGGGCTCGATACTCAGTCCGGTGGTGACCGGCTGGATCGTCTACCGTTTCGCCAACTGGCAAGTGCCTCTGCTCATCATGGGCGGACTGTATACGCTATCGGCCATCCTGTGGACTCAGGTAGACCCGCTGAAACGGCTGCGGGGCGCTTGAGGGTGCAGCGGGGGCCGGCGCCGGCCAGGCACTGGCGTTCCGCTTGGACGGAAGGCCCCGTCATGCAGACGCCCGCGGCCTGTTGTATACTTCTGGCAAAATGAACCTGACTCGACGCAGCCTTCTGGGAATGGCGGCGGCCGCCCCGCTCGCCATGGCCGCCCCCGCTCCCGCCGTTAAACTCGGCATCGACCTGTTCAGCCTGCGCTCGCAGGGCTGGACCCCGTTCCAACTGCTGGACTACAGCGCCAAGCTCGCGGCCAAGGTGGTCCACTTCTCCGAGATCCGCTTCATCGGCAATCTGGAACCCGAGAATCTGCGCGCCGTCCGGCGCTATGCCGAGGAGCGCGGCATCGAAATCGAGATCGGCATGAAGTCCATCTGCCCGACGTCGAAAATGTTCGATGCCAAGGCGGGCACCGCGGAGGAACAGATCGGCCGCATGCTGGACTCCGCCACGCTGGCCGGTTCGCACATTGTGCGCGCGGTTTTGGGTAGCTCCGAGGACCGCCGCCCCGGACCCATCGAAAAGCACATCGAGAGCACTATCAAGGTTCTCCGCAATGTCCGTTCGCAGGCCCAGGACCACAACCTCAAGATCGCCATCGAGAACCACTCCGGCGACATGCAGGCGCACGAATTGAAGCAGTTGATCGAAGAATCGGGCAAGGATTTCGTCGGCGCCTGCCTGGATTCCGGCAACCCCTTGTGGACCCTGGAAGACCCGCACGTCACGCTGGACACGCTGCACCCCTACGTGCTCACCAGCCACGTGCGCGACTCTGCCGTGTGGCGTGTGCCGGAGGGCGCGGCCGTATCGTGGGTGCGCATGGGGCAAGGCAACGTCCGCATCGACGAGTACTGCCGCAAGTACGCGGAGCTGTGCCCCGGACGCGCGCTCTCGCTGGAATCGATCGTCACCAATCCGCGGGTGTTCGCCTTCCGCGATCCCAAGTTCTGGGATGCGTATCGTGACGTGCCGGCCTGGTCGTTCACCCGCTTCCTGGAAATCGCCGACCGTGGCACGCCGCACGCAGCCGAACCCCGCCAGCCTAACCCGGAGAGCGCCCGCCAGCGGGAGCGCGAAGACCTGGAAGCCAGCATCGAGTACACACGAAAGCTGCTGGGGTTGTAGTGGGATAAGTTGCTCATGACGCCCAGGGGGCGTCTCAACGAATGATGAAAACGCCGGCCGAGTGGAAGGCCCCGCCTGACGACGAAGCCAACCGCCTGCTGCTGCGCCCTTACCGCAATCCCTGGGTCCATCCCACGCCGGGGAGCGTATGACCGGGCGATTACTTCCGGGACTACTCTGCGCGGCGCTCTTCCCCGCCCTGGCATGCGCCGCGGACCCGCCCGGCCTGCTGCGCGCCGAGGACTTCCGACACTATGTGGACGCGCTCAACCAGAGCGACCGCGAAGACGTCAACGGCGGCATTCCCAACGCCGAAGCCTGGACTTGGATGACCCGCAACGTCCCCTTCCTGGCGTGTCCGGATTCCGAGCTGGAGCTGACTTACTACTACCGCTGGTGGGCCTACCGCAAGCACATCGAGAAGACCGGCGCGGGCTATGTGATCACCGAGTTCCTGCGCCAGGTCAAGCACTCCACGGACTACAACGCCATCAGTTGCGCGCTGGGCCTGCACATCGCCGAGGGCCGCTGGCTGCACGACGCGCGCTATCTGGACGCCTACGTGGATTTCTGGCTGCACTCTGGCGAAGGCGGCGGATTACAGGAGCACTTTCACCAGTTCAGCGGGTGGCTCGCCGACGCGCTCTACGACCGCTGGTTGGCCGACGGCAACCAGCCGCGCCTGCTGGTGCAATACGCCGGGCTGCGCAAAGACTACGCAGCCTGGGAGCAGGAGCGGCTCACGCCCAGCGGACTCTTCTGGCAGCGCGACGTCTCCGATGGCATGGAATCTTCCATCAGCGGTGGACGCAAAGTGAAGAACCTGCGCCCCACCATCAACAGCTACATGTACGCCAATGCCCGCGCGCTGGCCGCCATCGCCGGCATGGCGGGAGACGCCACAGCGCGCGCCGCTTACGAACACAAGGCCGCCGCACTTCGCAAGTTGACGCAGGAACGTTTCTGGAATCCCAAAGATCAGTTCTTCGAGACGGTGCGGGAGGATGGAAACAGCGCCAACGTGCGCGAGCAGATCGGCTACACGCCTTGGTATTTCGATCTGCCGGCCCAGGGTAAGGGCTTCGAGGTCGCCTGGAAACAGCTCATGGACCCGCAAGGCTTCTACGCTCCGTACGGCCCCACCACGGCGGAACGGCGCCACCCGGAATTCGCCATCGCGGCCCAGGGCGACGATTGTCAGTGGAACGGCCCGAGCTGGCCCTTCGCCACCAGCATCACCTTGCGCGCGCTGGCCAACGTGCTGAACGCCTATCCTCAGAATTCGGTGTCCGCCAAAGACTACCGGAAAACCTTGGACATCTACACCCGGAGCCAGCGCCTCAAACTCGCGAACGGCCAGGTAGTCCCGTGGGTCGACGAGAATCTGAATCCGCTGACCGGTGTCTGGTGGGCCCGCGAGTTAAAGCTCCGCAAGAAGACTTACTACGGCCGCGGCGACCACTACAACCATTCGTCATATGCCGACCTGGTGATCACGGGCCTGGTAGGCCTGCGCCCGCGCGCCGACGACGTGGTGGAAGTGAACCCCCTCGCGCCGCCCGAATGGGACTGGTTCGCGCTCGACCGCGTGCCCTATCACGGCCGCGAGCTCTCGATTTTGTGGGACCGCACGGGCGAGCGCTTCCAGCGCGGCAAGGGCCTGCGCATTTTCGCCGATGGCAAGGAGATCGCTCACGCCGCGACGTTGACGCGGACCACGGGAAGATTGTAGGACAGACGATCGCCTTTTGTCGTCTGTCGGCCAGATGTGTTGAAGGAGGTCAAATTGAGAATAAGTCGCGTGCTAATCTTAGCCGCAATAACTGTGGGTGCGGGCGCATGCCAGGATCTGACGTGCGATCTCGCGGCCTACAAACCGCAAGAGGGCCTGCAGGCGCAGATTCGCTCCGGCGTTCTGGAAGTCAGTTGGCAGGGGGAGCGCAAAGAACAGTTGCGCGCCCAGTTTGCCCTTCGCGGCGGGCAGCCCGTGGTGCGGGAACTGGCCGCGCGCAAGAGCGGCGGAAGCTGGATCGTACTCGGACAGAATCTCACCCCCGAATTCGAAATCACCAGCGGCGTCAGAAGGCTCTCCCAGCAGCAGATTGCCCCGCTGAATGAGTTGAAGATGGAACTTACGCCGGACTTAGTGGAGCGGGAAAAGTGGAACGCCTTCTGGGACGCCCCGTTGATGGTTCCCGGCCGCGCGGGAACCAACCTGGGTCTGCCCCGGAAGCCGGAGGAGATTCGCAAGGTATGGGCGAAATACCAGTCGGCCGGCTGCCAGGTGAAAACCGAAGGCGCGCGCCTGGAGGTGAACTTCCCGGGTCTGGACGCGGGCATTTTCACCGGCTCTCTCCAGTACACGGTGTACCGCGGCACCAACCTTCTCCGGCAAGAGGTCCTCGCCAAGACCAGCGAGCCCTCCGTGGCGTATAAATACGTCGGCGGGCTGAAGGGGTTTTCGATCTCCGACAGTACCCGCATCGTGTGGCGGGACACCGCGCGGGCGTGGCAGCAATATGCCTTTGGCGGGGCGGTGAATCAAGAGGCTGTGGGACTGCGTGCGCGCAACCGCCTGGGTATTCTCGAGGCGAATGGCGGCTCCTTGGGGTTCCTGCCACCCTCCCACAAGTTCTTCTTTTCGCGCGAAATCGAAACCAATCTCGGCTATGTGTATTACCGCAAGGACGGCGAAAACTCTTTCGCTCTCGGCGTGCGGCAGCCGGATCGCGAAGTGGGCTACAAGCCGTATGGCATATCCGACGACGTGTGGAACCGCCGCGTCACCGAGTCGCGCAGCGAACTGGCTAACTTCGCGCTCTACAACGCACCCCCCGGAACCATGCAGCGCATGCCCGTCTATTTCTACCTGAGCCCGAACGGGAGCCATGCCGCGCAGGAAGAGGTGATGGCATTCACGCACGATGACGTGTACAAACCCTTGCCGGGCTACAAGGTGATGGTCAGCCATTTCCATTTCCACCTGAACGAGCAACTCACCGACGCCGGATCGATGGACGTGGAACCCACGTGGCTTTCCGTCTTCCGCGCTCTCGGCGTCAATCTCGCCATCCTGGCGGACTTCCATTCCGACTCCCACGCCACCGACACCGGCAAGGTTCGCCTGGACGAACAGCACGTCTATTTCGCTGGCTGCGAGCGCTTCTCAGACCGCGACCTGCTGCTGATTCCCGGCGAAGAGCCCGACGCGAATTTCGGCGGACATTACATGTTCCTCTTTCCGCGGCCCGTCTTCTTCACGCACGTGAAGCAACCGGCTAAGGGACCGGCGGGTCAACCTTTCCAGGAGACTCTGCAACCGTATGGCAAGGTGTATCACACCACCAGTGCCGAGACCGAACTCGGGCTTCTGAATCAGGAGAGCGGCCTGGTGTGGCAGACCCATCCGCGCACCAAAGGTTCCACCGGCTACCCGGACGTGGTGCGCGAGAGAGATTTCTTTCAGAGCCCTCGTTACCTGGGTGGTTCCTTCCAGTCGCTGCCGGTGGATCAATCGGAAAAGCGCCTCTGCGAAGCGCGCTGCATGGGCCTGCTGGACGATATGAACAATTGGGCGGGCGCCAAGTATCTCCTCGCCGAGGGCGACACGTACATGAAATATCCGGATGACGAGACATACCCCCAACTGGTGGTGAATTACGTCAAGCTGGATCGCGTTCCGAAGTACAAAGACGGCTGGACTCCCGTGGTCGACGCGTTACGCGCGGGGAACTTCTTCGTGACCAGCGGTGAAGTTTTGATTCGCGATTGGAGCATCGAAGGCGCCGGGGCGAAGCGGACTTACGCGGCGGAAGCCGAGTGGACGTTCCCGCCCGAATTCGCCGAGCTGGTGTGGAGCGACGGCAAGACCGTGGATCGCCAGATCGTCAACCTGGCGGAAATGGGGCCCTTCGGCAGCCACAAGTTCCGTATCCCTTTCGACGCCACCGGAAAGAAGTGGGT
>JADGNS010000141.1 GCA_017883355.1 Candidatus Solibacter sp. | reverse complement strand
CGGCTTGTGGATCTCTAGCGGCTTCAATAGGAAGGCGTTCACCAGGCTGAAAATCGCCGCGTTGGCGCCGATTCCCAAAGCCAGCACCAGCACCGCGGCCGCCGTGAAACCCGGTTTCTTGGCAAGCACCCGGACTCCGTGGGAAAAACTGCTCATCCGCTCACCTCCGAAGAATGCTTACGCCTCCCGCCGTGGAAAAGTTCGCACAACGTGCCTTCCGGCCCAAGAAAATCTCTGATTCATCAAGCTGTTAGTGCTAATTCGGGCCTAGTACACCGTTGGTACGGCAGGCACTATCCGAATGCCCTTGCAAGGCACATCATGATTCCAGATGATCTACATCTACTACAACAACGGCCGAGTGCTCCAGGGAGTAGTGCTCGCTTTCGGGGACCGCCTGGTCCGCGTCGCGGTCAGGGGTTACGACGATACCAGCGAGTTCCGTCTGATCAATCAGGTCTGGGTCTCGGAGGACTGTGAAGTCGTGAGGATCGTCTTCGTGGAGCGGTTTGCCCCCGCGGCCCACGCACAGGCCGACTCGTTGGAAACCTTGTTCCCCCAGGTGTCATAGCGCCGCCGCCTGGCGCGAGCGCACTTCCAGAATCACCGACGTGCGGAGCGGGCGAACTCCGCGCGGGCCGAACTCCAGCCGCATGCCGCGTCCAATGAACCGGGCTTTGAGCATCGATCCGCCCCAGGTGGAGCCGTGGATCGTAACGGGAACCGGCTGCGGGCAGAATTCCGGATGTCCCGAAATCAGCGCCTCGTCCCATCCTTTATACAGAATCGTGTAGTCGCGATTCTGCGTCCGAACCTCCAATACCGTTCCCGGGGGAAGATCGCGAAGATGGACGCCGCCCTCAATTTCCGATTGGACGATATTACTGTTGACGGCATCGCTCAGATTGGCGTGAATTGGAAACAACCGGGGTTGGTCGCCAGCGGCATTCATGGTCGCGCCCTTGCTCGATTACTACACCAGCTTACTACCGTTGCCTCGTGCTTGTGGGGCAGGCGCTTCCGCCTGCCAAAGTACCACAACCCTGACCCGTACGCCTGGAACTGTTCTGCGAAAAGCCCTTGCAGCATACTGGGTCTTGGCTCCCGCACCCGACTCAAGAACCCCCGGCGTTCCCACTCCTCCTGGAACGGCTATGCCCGCCGTGGACTCGCTTTCGGTCCCGATGATTCGGCTGTTTGACGAACGGGATATCCAGTTCCTGCGAAAAGTGCCCGGATACTCGGCACGCATGGAAACCGGGTTCCGGCGCCGCCGGTGCCGCATTTTTCGCGGATACCTGCGCAGTTTGAAGGCGGAGTTTCTGGTGGCGCAGACAGAGTTGGAGACCCTGCGGATCGAGTCCCCGGAAGATTACCAGCAACTGGCGCTGATCCTGCTGCGCTGCCGCATGCGCCTGGCCTGGGCGATGTGGCAAGCGTGGCTCGAACTGCTCCGTTACCGGTGGGAACTGGGCAGCGCCGGCCTCGGGCCGGTAGTGCAGCGCCTCGAAAGCATCCGCGCCGAGATCCGGCGCTGGATTCCCAGGATTTCCTAGCGTTGTCACTAAACTAAAACCCGCAAACAGCCGATTGCTTCCTCGTGGAGAAGCAAAGGTGGAACAGACCATGAAAAATGGTGGGGCATGCTTTAGCTTGCCAGCCGGCCGCAGGCCGGCCGTCCCCCCGCCGGTCGTTTTCCAACTCTGTCTTGTGGTCTGTCAGCTACTGCTCCTCTGGGTTGTCTCGCCGGCCGCCGCGCAGGCATCGAGCCAACCGCCCCTGCGCATCGGCTTCCAGTATTCGCCACCCAATCAGTTTCCCGACGCGGCGGGACAGCCGGCCGGACCCGCCGTGGATCTACTGCGTGCCGCCGCGGCTCGGGTGGGCATTCGCCTGGAATGGGTCTTCGCACCGGAGGGACCGGAGAAGGCGCTCGTCTCGGGACGGGTAGACCTCTGGCCGGTGATGGCCGATCTGCCGGAGAGGCGAAAATTCCTCTACATCAGCGCCCCGTGGTCGCGTATGGGGTACGGCTTCGTTGTCCCGCGGGCGCCCGATTTCCAGGGGCCGGCGGACCTTGCGGGAAAAACCGTGGCCGCCAACCTGCAAGTCAACAGCGACACGCGCATGGCAAACAAGTTCTTTCCCCATTCCCCGTTACTCGAGGTGCGTACCCCGAACGACGTGGTCGGCGCCGTGTGCAGCGGCGCGGCGCAAGGCGGCTTGCTCTCGCTTAACGCCATCATGTACTCCCCTTCGGCACCCTGCGCGCAGCGCGAGTTGCGCGTCCAGTCGCTCAACGGCGCCAACCTCTGGTTCGGCGTTGGCGCCCGCAAAGACAGCCGTGCGGCACGATCGGCCGCCGACCGGTTGCGCGAAGCCATTGGGGAAATGGCGGAGGAGGGCACCCTCGCGGACATCGATTTCCGATGGAACTCACGATACAGCAGCGAAACCGCCACGGTGTTCGCCTTACATCGCGAGTTGGCTTACCAGAGGGTACTCATCGGTGGGTGTTTCGCTCTGGTGGCAGCCTTCGCCGTGATGGTCTGGCTGGTCCGCCGCTTGCGCGTCGCGCGGCGGCAGGCCGAAGCCGGTAGCCGCGCGAAGAGCCAGTTCCTGGCCAACATGAGCCACGAGATCCGCACTCCCATGAATGGCGTGATGGGTATGACCGGGCTGCTGCTGGATACCGAGTTGACCGTCGAGCAGCGTGAGTACGCCGAAGTCGTGCGCAAGAGCGGCGACGCCCTGCTCGTCGTGATCAACGACATTTTGGACTTTTCCAAAATCGAGGCGGGCCGCCTGACCATTGAGCCTCACGCCTTCGATCTGCAATCGCTCGTGGAGGAAGTCGCCGAACTGTTGCAGCCCCAGGCGGAAGCCAGGAACCTGGATCTCATCGTGGACTTTCCTCCCGGTGTACCCCGTCAATTGGTGGGCGATGGCGGCCGCATCCGCCAGGTCCTCACCAACCTTACCGGGAATGCCCTCAAGTTCACCCATGAGGGGCACGTGCGGATCGCCGTGGAGTGTGCCGGCCGCACGCCGGACAACGTGCAAATCAGTATCTCGGTGATCGATACCGGAATCGGCGTGGCGCCGGAAAAGATTGCGGAGCTCTTCGAGAAGTTCACCCAGGCGGACCCGTCCACCACGCGGCACTATGGAGGAACCGGCCTCGGCCTGGCGATCTCTAAACAACTGGTCGAACTCATGGGCGGTTCGATTCACGTGGAAAGCTCCCCCGGCAAGGGTTCCAGGTTCTGGTTCAACTTGCCCTTGACGGAAGATCCGCAGCCGGCACCCCAGACAGTTCCATCCCCCGCCTGGTCGAAACGCAGCCTGGCAGCTTTGGCCACACAGGTGGCGCAGTCTGCGCGTGCGCCGGACCACTCCCCGGCGCGCGTCCTGGTGGCCGACGATAACGTGATCAATCAAAAAGTGGCAGTTCGGATGCTCGAGCGTCTCGGTATACGGGCGGACGTGTCGGCAAACGGCCGGGAAGCCGTGGAAATGCTCCGCCTGCTGCCCTACGATCTGGTGTTGATGGATTGCCAGATGCCCTTGATGACCGGGCAGGAGGCAGCCGCCGAGATTCGCCGGCGCGAACCGCCGGACCGCCACACCTCGATTGTCGCCATGACAGCGGAAACCGGCGCTGACTCCCTCGATCATTGTCTCGCCTGCGGGATGGACGACGTACTGGTGAAGCCAGTCCGCATGGAAGAGCTGGCGGCAGCGCTGCACCGCTGGTTGCCAGTTCACACCAACATAAAAAATTTTTCGCTCCCCGTAACCCATTCTCCATAATAACCTTAGCCAGATTCGTCCCTCCCCCCACACCTCTGAACCCGCCCCTCGGTGCCGTAATATGGAATCAGGGGGCGCGGTGCGCGTTCCTCTCTCCGGAATCGCAGGCAAGACCGGACAGGCTTGTCCGGTTTTTGCGGGTCTTGGTGGAGTTAACGTATTTGTAATCAATAAAACAGCGCGAGGAAGCCCGGACTAGCGTGTCCGGTTTTGCCGACATATGAAAATGGAAGCGATACACCACGTGAGTTTGGGAGTAACAGACCTGGAACGCTCGCGCCGATTCTACCGTGAGATTCTGGGACTCGAAGAGATCGCACGGCCGCCTTTCGACTTCCCCGGGGCTTGGTTTGCCGTCGGCGCGTCCCAGCAGCTACACCTGATCGTCCACCCCCACTCCACCTTCCGCACCGGCAAGGGGCTCGATACCCGCGACGGGCATTTCGCCGTGCGCGTCCCAAGTTACCGGCAGACCGTCGACTACCTGCGCTCCAAAGGCTATCGCGAGGATGCCGCCGACGACCCGTTCCAGCGCATGATCCTGCAACCGCACGCCACCGCCGGGTTCCCGCAAATCTATATACTCGACCCCGACCGCAACGTGATCGAGATCAACGCCGCCCACTTGGATTAGTGGGATAAGGCTCCGCCTTGTCCATCCGAGCGAAGCTCGGACCGCGCTCTCCGTGCCCTTTCCCCTCACCGCGGCCGCGAGCGGCCGTCCTTCTGAATTTGCGCCAGCAGGGCCAGCATCTCCTTCACCCTGTCGGGATACTGCGCCGCCACGTTGTTCCGCTCGGCGAGATCGGTGGCCAGGTTGAATAACTGCGGCTGGGGATCGTTGCCGATCTCGTTGCCCGTCTGATTGCGCTTCGGCCCGTTGTGCGCCTCGATCACCTTCCAGTCGCCAGAGATCAGCGAGAGAGCCGAGGCATGTTCCACGATGTGCGGCCGTCCCTGCCTGGATTTTCCCAGCAGCGCGGGCAGCAGGTTGAAGCTGTCGGGCGCGGCATCGCCGGGCAGTTTGCGCCCGGTAAGCGCGGCAAAACTGGCCAGCAGGTCCACCTGGCTGAGCGGCGCCGCCGAAACGCCAGGCTTGATGGCGCCCGGCCACCGCGCTACGAAGGGCACGCGAGTACCGCCATCGTAGGCGCTGTATTTGCCGCCGCGTAGCGGGCCGGCCGGCTTGTGATCCCCCAGTTTCTCCACCGCCTGGTCGCGATACCCATCGTCCACCACCGGGCCGTTATCGCTGGAGAAGATGAACAGCGTGTCGCGCGTCAGCTTCAAACGGTCCAGCGTGTCGAGAATGCGGCCGATCGACCAATCCAGCTCCGCGATCGCGTCGCCGCGCGGCCCCATCCCGGTCTTGCCCACGAAGCGCGCGTTCGGCACCCGCGGCACGTGGATATCGTGCGTCGCGAAATACAGGAAAAACCGGCGCGCGCGATTCTGTTCCAGAAACGACACCGCCTTGCCCGTGATCGTGTCCGCCATATCCTCATCCACCCAGCGCGCCCTCTTGCCGCCGGTCATATAACCGATCCGGCTGATGCCGTTGACGATGCTGTTGTCGTGCCCGTGACTGGGGTGCAACTTGAGCAGTTCGGGATTGGCAGCACCGGTCGGTTCGCCCGCAAACGGGTGATCGTAATCCACGCGGATGGGGTCGCTCGGGTCCAGGTTGACCACGCGGCGGTTCTCCACGAAAACGCAGGGCACGCGGTCGCCGGTAGCCGGAAAAATGAAGGAGTAGTCGAAACCGACGTCCAGCGGACCGGGGGCAATCTCGCCATTCCAGTCCAGGTTGCGGGCGCCCAGGCCGAGATGCCACTTGCCGACCACGCCCGTCCGGTAGCCCGCCTCTTTCAGCATGCCGGGGAGCGTATACCGGCCGGGTTGCACGATCAGCGACGCGTCGCCCGGCAGCACGCCCGTGCCTTGATGGCGCCAGGCGTACTCGCCGGTGAGCAGTGAATAGCGCGACGGCGTGCAGGTGGCCGACGAGGAGTGCGCGTCGGTGAATCGCACGCCGGCGGCCGCGGCGCGATCCAGATTCGGCGTCTGGACGCGCGTCGCCCCATAGCAACTGACGTCGCCGTAGCCGAGATCGTCGGCGTACATATAGACGATGTTGGGCAGGCGCGCGGCGGCGGCGGCACGGGACTGCGCCAGCAGGGGCAGCGAAGCGCAGAAGAATTGGCGTCGATCCATCGAAGGCGTTCTCCGGTTACGGCTTCACCATAACATGTCATTCTGGAAGCAGGTATCGTATCGTATTGAAGAACGATCTATGAAATACTACCTGGCCAAGAGCGAACCCTCGGTCTACTCCATCGACCATCTGGAGCGCGACCGCAAGACCGTCTGGGATGGCGTGACCAATCCGCAGGCGGTGAAAGCCATCCGCGCCATGAAGCCCGGCGACCGCGTCTTCTTCTATCACAGCGGCGGCGTCTCGGCGGTGGTCGGAATCGCCGACGTCCTCTCCGAAGGGCGCGACGATCCGAAGAATCCGAAATCGGCGGTGGTGGATCTCGCCTTCGGCGGACGGCTCGATCCACCTACGTCCCTGGCGGACATCAAGCAGTCCGGCCAGTTCGACGATTGGGCGCTGGTGCGGCAGTCGCGGCTTTCCACCATGGAAGCCCCGGCCAGGTTCGTCGAGTGGATGCGCGCCCGCTACCCAAAAGCGAAAATCTAGCTTCGTGGGGCAGGCAATCTTGCCTGCAGCCGCCTTTCAGGCGGCTCTTTCGGACGATGCTCGAATCCTCGCAGTTGGCCGCCCCACAGGCCCCTACCAGCCCAGCGGCTTGCCCTTGTTCTGTTCGTCGAGCCACTTCTGCAAAGGCGCGAAGTAGTCGCGGATCGCCGTGGCATCCATCTGGCGCGTACCGGCGATCTTCTCCAGCGCTTCCTGCCACGGCCGGCTCTGGCCCATTTCCAGCATCGCGGTGAGCTTGGCCCCCGCTTCCTTATTGCCGTAGATGGAGCAACGGTTCAGCGGCCCCGTGCATCCGGCGGCCTGCGAAAGAGCGCGGTGGAACTGGAACTGCAGAATGTCGGCCAGGAAGTAGCGCATGTACGGTACGTTGGCGGCCACGTGATATTTTGCGGCGGGGTCGAAATCGCTCTCGCTGCGAGGGGCGCCCTCTGGGCCCGGCGGCGCGATGCCCTGATACTTCAGCCGCAACTGCCACCACGTCTGGTTGTATTTTTCGGGCGGGATCTCGCCGGAGAACACTTTCCAGCGCCACTGATCGATCACCAGCCCGAAGGGCAGGAAGGCGATCTTCTCCAGCGCCTTGTGCAACAGCAGGCCGATGTCCCGCGAAGTGTCCGGGGCCCGATCGAGCAGTCCGATCTTCACCAGGTATTCCGGCGTGATGGAGAGCGCGATGGTGTCGCCCACCGCTTCGTGGAAACCATCGTTGGCGCTGTCGCGGAAAGTGGGCGGCAGTTTGGAATAGGCCCGCTGGTAGAAATTGTGGCCCAGTTCGTGGTGAACCGTGAGGAAATCCTCGCCCGTGATCTGGATGCACATCTTGAGGCGGACGTCGTTCAGCGAATCGATATCCCAGGCGCTGGCGTGGCACACGACGTCGCGGTCTTTGGGCTTGAGGAACAGCGAGCGCTCCCAAAACGTCTCGGGCAGCGGCGCGAAGCCGAGCGACATGAAAAAGCCTTCGCCGTACTTCACCATCTGCTTCCAATCCGTATTGCGCTTCTTGAGCAGGTCGGTGAGGTCGTATCCCGGGTCGGCATTGGCGGGGGCGATCAGCGGGTAAATGTTGTCCCAGTCCTGCGCCCACATGTTGCCCAACAAATGGGCCGGGATGGCGCCGGTGGCGGGCACGGCGTCGCCATATTTTTCGTGGAGACGGTTGCGCACGTAGGCGTGCAGCGAGAGGTAGAGCGGCCTGACCTGTTCCCAGAGGCGATCCAGTTCCTTGGCGAAATCGTCGGGAGCCATGTCGTACTTGGAGCGCCACATCGCACCGTTGTCCTTGAAGCCGAGCTGGCGTGCACCTTTGTTGGCGAGATCGACGTAGCGCACGAAATCCTGGCGAATGGGTTTGGAGATGGCGTGCCAGCCGGTCCAGGCATCCTGGAGCGCTTTGGGGTCGCGGCTTTCGGCGAGGATTTTGCTCAGCTCTTCCAGATCCTTGCAGCTTGCCGGACCGCTGGGGCAGTACTTGCCCTTGCCGTAGGTGCCCTCCATGCCGGTCACGATGCGGGTCAGTTCCTCGCTCTCCTTGGGGTCGGCGGGAGTGGCGATGGTGAGGGAGAGCTTGAGCAATTTGAGCTTGCGGGCGGTTTCGGCGTCGAGTTTGAGGCCGTCGAAGCGCGTGGCCTGCTTGGCGTACCCGACGGTGGCGGCGATGGCCTTTTCGTCGAGCTTGGCGGCAATCGCCTCGGTATCGTCGGTGATGTACGTCGACTTGATCCAATCGGCGCGGGCGGCGTCCACGCCCAGCAGGAGGAGTTTCTGTTCCGCGTCGTCGATGGATTTGCGGGCCTCTTCGGGGGTGGCCTTAGGGTCCGCGGCCAATGCCATCGCGGCGAAAGTACACGCGAGGCACGCTGCTGCACGAATCTTCATGCCTACACCTTAGCAAGGCGCGGGGGATTTTTTGCGCCGGCGATTTGGCGTGCATCCACCGGCCGTGTTAGCATTTGAATATCTGCGTGACGTTTTCGCGGGGACGTAGTTCAGTTGGTTAGAACGCCGGCCTGTCACGTCGGAGGTCGCGGGTTCGAGCCCCGTCGTCCCCGCCATT
>JADGNS010001127.1 GCA_017883355.1 Candidatus Solibacter sp. | reverse complement strand
CTTGAGTGCCAAAGCGTTCACCGTGAAGACGGCGATCCACAGCAATGTCAAAGGGCCGGCGAGCGGAACGGTGCGGCTGGATCTGCCTGCCGGTTGGAAATCAGAGCCCGCCCGGGTGCCGTTCTCGACCACGCAGGATGGCGAGGACCTCGGCGTTTCCTTCACGGTGACGCCCTCTAACCTCAGCGAGAAGCCCTATTCGATCACGGCGGTGGCGGAATGCGGGGGCAAACAATATCGCGAAGGCTACCGCATGACCGGCTATAGCGGGCTGCGGCCTTACTTCCTGTATACGCCGTCCACTTACAAGACGAGTGGCCTGGATGTGAAAGTCGCGCCGGATCTGAAGGTGGGATACGTCATGGGAAGCGGCGATGACGTACCGGATTCGCTGGAACACCTGGGAATCAAGGTGAACTTCCTGGCGCCGGCCGACATTGCGAGCGGCGATCTTAGTAAGTACGATGCGATCCTGCTCGGCGTGCGCACTTATGCCGCGCGGCCGGAGTTAGCGACTTACAACAACCGGCTGCTGGAGTACGCGAAGAACGGCGGCGTGGTCATCGTGCAGTACAACACGCCGGAGTTCGACCGCAATTTCGGACCTTATCCCTACACGATGACTTCGAATCCGGAAGAGGTGACCGACGAAGCGTCCAAGGTGCAGATCCTGGCGCCGTCGAATCCGGTTTTCAACTGGCCGAACCGGATCAGCGAGAAGGATTTTACGGGCTGGGTGGAGGAGCGGGGCTCGAAGTGGATGAAGTCCTGGGACGCGCACTACGAAGCCCTGCTGGAGACGCACGATGAAGGGCAGGAGCCGCAAAAGGGCGGACTGCTCTATGCGAAGTACGGAAAGGGGCTCTACGTGTACAACGCGTACGCGTTCTACCGGCAACTGCCCGAAGGCGTGCCGGGCGCCTACCGGATCTTCGCGAATCTGATCAGCCTGCCGAAGAATCCCGAGCGCTGATTATTTGATGAAGTACTGAAACGTCTGGACGGCGTTCTGGCGGCGGGCGGTCTCGCCGGCTTTCCGCTCTTCGGCAGCCTGGCGGAGCTGCATCTGTTGCTGCGCCAGATCGACGAGGCCGAGCCGGTTGTAAACCAACCCCAGGCGGTAATGGTTTTGGGCCGAGGGATCCAAACGGACGCAGGACTCCAGCTCCGCTCGCGCCTCGGTCCATTGTGCGGCGGCCTGAAAAACGCGCCCGAGTTCGCAGCGCGCTACGGCACTATCCGCGGGCGCGCGTTTCAACTCGGCGACGGCTTGCGCCTGAAGGGTGGAATCGCCCATGGCACGGGCAGCGCGAGATTTCAAGGCGCTGCACACAATGGCGTCGCGGGCGCAGAGGGCCTTGAGCGTGCGATCCGGCGGCGCGGAAGGGGCTTCGAGAGCGGCCTGGGCGAGGTAGGCGTACACGGGCTCGAGGTCCGGGTCGAGGCCGATGGCGTCGGTCAGCGCGGTCTCGGCATCGTCGTAGCGGCCGGCGGCAAACTGCGCGACGCCGAGCAGGGTTCGAATGCGCGCGGATTTCGGGAAGAGCGGGGCGGCCTGCTCCAATACGGCAATGGCCGGTTCGAAAGTATAGTGCTGCACGAGTTCCAGCGCCAGCGCCACGCGATACTGTTCCTGGGCGGGCGCCAGCGCGACCGCCGCCTGATATGCCTTGACTGCCTCGACATACTGGCCGCGCTTTTCCTGGATGTCGCCGAGGAGTGCCTGTCCCACCGGCGTATTGCTTCCGGCCGCGGCATGCGCCAGCGCTTCGTCGAGGCGTCCCGCCTGCAGTTCGGCGGCGGCCGTGGCGGTCTGCAAGCCCGCATCCGCGGGAGCGAGTGCGAGGGCTGCGCGCATTTCATTGGCGGCCGCGGCGGCGTCTCCCAGACCGGAAGCGACCGCGGCTTTGAGCCGATGGAAGGCGATGCGCTGCGGGATGCCGGCGGGCTCGGAGGCGCCTTCCAACGCCTGGCGGGCTTCGGCGTAGCGCTTCTCGCGCGCCAGCAGGACGGCCTGCTCCAGCGGCGATTGCGCCGCCGCGACGGCCGTGAGCAGGATGTAAATGAGAGTCGAGCGTAGCGTATCAACTATGATAACTTGGACAATTGCAGCAGACTGATTCTCCGCATCTCGTGCGCGGCATCGGCCTTCTCGGAGCCGTCTCGGCCAACATGCTGGAGATGATCGGAGTGGGTCCGTTCATCACGATTCCGATTCTGCTGGCGAAGATGAACGGTCCGCAAGCGATTCTGGGTTGGCTATTGGGGGCACTGGTTGCGCTGTGCGATGGAATGGTGTGGGCGGAGCTGGGGGCCGCCATGCCGGGCACGGGCGGGCCGTATCATTATCTCTCCGAGGCCTACGGCCCGCAGCGGTTGGGCCGGCTGATGAGCTTCCTGTTTATCTGGCAGACCATGGCGCTGGCGCCACTTTCGATCGGCTCCGGCGCGGTGGGCTTCGCGCAATACGCCAAGTTCCTGTTCAAGGACTTGAGTCCTCTGGACGAGAAACTGATTGCGGTGAGCGTTTGCGCGCT
>JADGNS010001126.1 GCA_017883355.1 Candidatus Solibacter sp. | reverse complement strand
GAGCATCTTCTGGACTTCACTCTTGCCGACCGCGCCGACCCGTTGTTCTACAACCTGGCCCCCCTTAAAGAGCAATAAGGTGGGGATGCCGCGGACGTTGTAGCGCATGGCGGTGGCGCCGTTCGCGTCCACATCCAGCTTGCCGACCTTTACCTTACCGGCGTACTCGCCGGCCACTACATCGATCGTGGGCGCCATCTGCCGGCACGGACCGCACCACTCGGCCCAAAAATCCACTAGAACCGGAAGATCCGAGCGGAGTACGTCCTGATCGAACGTCGCGTCGGAAAAGTTTAATGTGTTATCGCCTGCCATTTCGTCTCCTGACTACAGTCTATCTATTAGAATCCCGAGGGGGCCGAAAGATTCAACCCGCCAACAGCCGCCGGTACAACTCCGAATAGGCCGCCGCCGACGTCTTCCACGAAAAATCCTTGGCCATGCCGCGAAGCATCATCCTCCGCCACGCCTCGCGGTCCGCGAAGACGCGCACAGCGGCTCGTACCGCTTCCAGAAATGCCTGGCCGGAGTACTCGGCAAACTTGAATCCCGTGCCTTCCTCGATGGTATCATCCAGCCCGCCGGTGGCGCGAACCACCGGCACCGTGCCGTAATGCAGGCTGTAAATCTGGTTCAGGCCGCAGGGTTCGTAGTGGCTGGGCATCAGAAAGATGTCCGCTCCGGCCTCGATGCGGTGCGCCAGGGCGTTGTCGAAGCCGATGCGCGCGGCAATTCGCCCGGGATGCTCCTGCTGCATAAGGCGGAAGAAATCCTCGTACTCCGGGTCGCCCGTCCCCAGAGCCACCAGGTAGACGTCTTCGGCGACAATCTGCGCCGCGATCTCGGCCAGAATATCGGCTCCCTTCTGCCGCGTGAAGCGCGAAACCGTGCCCAGAAGAGGCCGCTCCATGGCTTCCGGGGGCAGTCCGAATTCCTCCAGGAGTTGCCGCTTGCACGCCGCCTTGCCGCTCAGGTCTTCGGGTCCATACCGCGCCGCGATGTGTGCGTCCGTTTGCGGGCTCCAATCCGCGTAATCCACGCCGTTGAGGATGCCGGAGAGCACCTGCGCCCGGGCGCGCAGGCGGGCATCCATGCCGAAGCCGAATTCCGGCGTCTGGATTTCGCGCGCGTACGTGGGGCTCACCGTACTCACGGCGTCGGCGAATTCCATCCCAGCCTTGAGGTAGCTGACCTGGCCGAAGAATTCCATGCCGTCCGGACGGTAGACAGCGGGGTCCAGCGCGACCTCCTCCAGCACCGTTTTCGGGAACAGCCCCTGGTATCCCAGGTTGTGAATCGTGAACAGCGTGCGGCAGCCGAGAAAGGTCGGGTCGCGGGCGAATGTCGTACGCAGGTAGGCCGGCACCAGCCCGGTCTGCCAGTCGTGGCAATGAAAGATATCGGTCCGGAACAGGAAGCGGGCCACGCTCAGCGCGGCGCGGCAGAACACGGCAAAGCGAATGTGGTTGTCCGGGTAGTCCGTTCCGGATTCGCCGTAGAAGCCCTTGCGGTCGAACAGCGGCGGGCAATCCACCAGGTACACCGGATGCTCGGCCGGCGCCCGGTAGATCGAAACCGGGTACGCATCCGGACCGAAGTGAACCGCCAGGTTGTCCCACACGCGCCGCGCGTCTTTCAGGTCGATGGACCCATAGCGCGGAATTACCACCGCCACTTCATCGCCGAAAGCGCGCAGGGCGGCGGGCAGCGAGCCCACCACATCGGCCAGCCCGCCGGTCTTGGCGAACGGTGCCGCCTCGGAGGAGATCATCAGGACACGGGACACGAAGGAATTGTACCAGCCCTGTTACCGAAAACCACAGACGAGCTTAAACGATCCCTGCGAACAGCACGGAACTCAGGTAACGCTCCCCGGAATCGGGCAGCAGGACGACAATCGTCTTGCCCGCGAACTCCGGAAGCGCAGCCAGCCGCACCGCCACCGCCACCGCCGCCCCGCAGGAGATACCCGAGAGAATCCCCTCCTCGCGAGCCAGCCGGTGAGCCATTTCAATCGACTCCTCGTTGGTAACCGTCTCCACCCGGTCGACCAGCGAGAGATCGAGCGTCTCCGGTATCATTCCCGCGCCGATGCCCTGGATCTTGTGCGGGCCCGGTTTCAGAGGCTCGCCGCGTAAAGTCTGCGAGATCACGGGGCTGGCGGCCGGCTCCACGCCGACGGAAAGTATCGCCTTGCCGCGGGCCTGTTTGATATAGCGCGAGACCCCCGTGATGGTGCCGCCGGTTCCAATGCCGGAGACGAAAATATCGATGCCGCCTTCGGTATCGTCCCAGATCTCCGGCCCGGTGGTCCGATAGTGGATCTCGGGATTCGCCGGGTTCTTGAACTGCTGCAGCAGCACATAGTGCCCAGGATCCGAAGCGTAAATCTCCTCGGCCTTGCCGATCGCGCCTTTTACGCCGAGACTGCCTTCCGTGAGGATCAGTTTGGCGCCGAAGGCCGCCAGGACTTGCCGCCGCTCCAGCGACATCGTATCAGGCATGGTAAGCGTGATAGGGTAGCCGCGGGCCGCCGC
>JADGNS010000140.1 GCA_017883355.1 Candidatus Solibacter sp. | reverse complement strand
CTGACGAATCCGGAAGTGATCGCGGTGGACCAGGACAAACTGGGAAAAGGCGCTACGCGAGTGACGCAGGCGGCGGAGACCGAGGTGTGGCTCAAGCCGCTTTCCGGCGGCGATGTGGTAGTGGCGCTCTTCAATCGCGGAGATGCCGGACAAGCGATCACGACCAAGTGGAGCGACCTGGGGATCGCGGGGAAGCGCAAGGTGCGGGACCTGTGGCAGCAAAAAGACCTGCCGGCAGCGGAGGGCAAGGTGGCAGCGACCGTGCCCTCGCACGGCGTGGTGATGCTGCGCCTGGCGCGCTGACTTCGCGTCAGGCCAGGGGTATCTCAATGGTGACGCGGAGTCCGGGCAGAGCGTTCTCCGCGCGAATTTGCCCGTGGTGGAGGCTCACGCTGCGGCTGGCGATACTCAGGCCCAACCCCATGCCGCCGGTATCGGTATGGCGGGCGGAGTCGACACGGAAAAAGGGGAGGAAGATCTTGGACAACGCTTCCTCGGGAACACCCGGACCGTAATCGCGCACGGAAACGCGGGCCAAAGATTCGTCCGCGGCGAGGGAGATCTCCACCGCGGAGCCCTGTGGCGCGTACCGGATCGCGTTCATGACGACGTTCTCGAGGGCGCGGCGCAGCAGTTCCCGGTCGCCGCACACGCACGCTTCGCTGCGCGGCTGATACTGGATCCGGCAATCGCGCGAATCGGATTCGAACCAGCAATCGGAGACCACCTCTTCCACCACCTCGTCCAGCGGCAGCGGTTCCATGTTGCTGGAAGCGGGTTCGCCTTCGGAGCGCGTCACCTGCAGCAAGGCTCCCACCAGGTCGGAGAGGCGGCGGATCTCCTTGCGGAGGATCTCCTGAGCTTCGGCGCGATCCTCGCCGGCGCAGGCGAGTTCGGCGGCGAAACTGAGGCGTGCCAAGGGCGTGCGCAGTTCGTGGGAGACGTCCTGTAGCAGGCGGCGCTCCGCCGTCAGCAGGGTGGCAATGCGCTCCGCCATGCGGTCGAAGGCGCGGCCGAGTTCGCCGATTTCGTCCTTGCGGCGGGAGGTGGTGCGCGCGGCAAGATCGCCGGCGCCGAAGCGCTCCACGGTGCGGGTCAAGGCGACCAGCGGCCGCGCGATCTGCGAAGCCAGCAACCAGCACAACACCGCGACCGCGGCCAGGATCAGCAAATAGTAGGGCACATAACGCCAGAACTCGAGCGGCGGATCCACCAGGGAGACGTAAAAGTAACGCCCGTCGCTGGTGTGAACCGCATCCACGATGTGGCCCCGGTACCGTGGCGGAAAGCCCGCGCGACTAGCCGCCAGAATCGCTGAACGGTCTTCGCCAGTGAGCAGGTCGCGGCCATCGGAGGCGAGCAGGAAGTGGCGGCCAGGGAGTTGCCCATCAATCCTCGTCATCGCTGTGCGCAAGGCGGGAGCGCCGCCGGATTCGTGGGCGTCCACGGCAAAGCTCATGAGCGAGATCTCGAAGCGCTCGAAGGGGCCGCCGCGGCCGGTGTTGCGCATCGAGACAAAGATCGAAACCCCCAGGAACGCCACCAGGGAAAGCACCAGCGTACCCAGCGACCAGGCCAGGACCTTGGCGTAGACGGATCTCATCCCAGACCGCCTGTGCCGGGTGAAAACAGGTAGCCAATTCCGCGGATTGTGCGGATCAGGGCGGGCCCCTCGCCTTCGAGTTTCCTGCGCAGGTGGCTGATGTGCACGTCGAGCGACCGCTCGTAGGGGGTGGAGCGACGCTGGAAGAGAGCCGCGGTCAACTCGTCGCGCGAGACAGTACGGCCCGCGCCATTGACCAGCGCTTCCAGAATATCGAATTCGATCGCGGTGAGTTCCACGAGTTCGCCGCGCAGCCAGCATTCGCGTGTGTTTGGGCTGAGCCGTACCGGGCCGGCCTCCACGATGGCTGGGGTGGCGGCGGTGCCGCTTTGCGAGCGGCGCAGCACGGCGCGGATGCGCGCCAGCAGTTCTTCGGGGGCAAAGGGCTTGTGGAGGTAGTCGTCGGCGCCGGTGTTGAGGCCAGCTATGCGGTCCTGGTGGGCGGCTCGCGCGGTAAGCATGATGACTGGTTTCAGGCTGCGCTTGCGCAACTGGCGCAGGACTTCGAAGCCGTCGAGCACCGGGAGCATCACGTCCAGGATGATCACGTCGTGGAAGCCATCCAGGGCGCGGGAAAGGCCGCTGAGGCCGTCATGGGCGGCTTCCACGCTGAATCCATGTTGGGCGAAGTAGGTCGTCATCAGGCGGCACAGCGACGAGTCGTCCTCAATCAACAGGATCGACCGGGTTCGGGCTGGTGCAGGATCGCTCATGGGGTGCTTCACTCTCTTATATCGCACACCGGAAGCGTGGGGAAGCGGCGTGTTTTACAAAACTTAATAGTCGACGGGGCCATTTGACGGTGTACTGGAGGAGAGATGAAGAACCTAGCAATCCAGGCGCTGTCCGCACTGGCCGTGGCGTTTTCGTGCGCGGCCCAGCCCGCGGCCACCTCGATGGTAGGCACGGTCGCGGGGTTTGGAACGGGAACGCCGTCCATTGTGGTCAAGGCCGATAACGGACAATCCGTCGCCGCCAGGCTCACCCCCGACACCATCGCGCAACGCATCGTTCCGGGAGAGAAGGATCTGAAGAAGGCGGTGTCGGTGCAGGTGTCCGACGTGGCAATCGGCGATCGCGTGCTGCTAACGATGGATGGCGAGGCGGGCGGGGCGCTGCGGATTATCGTCATGTCTGCCACCGATATTTCCAAGCGTAATGAAGCGGATCGTCTGGAATGGACACGGCGCGGTGTGAACGGGATCGTGGCATCGCACAAGGGCGACGAGATCGTGCTCAAGATTCGAGGTCTGACGGGCGAGACGCAGGCGACTGTGACGGTCGGGCCGAAAACTACCTTCAAGAAGTACTCGGCCGACTCGGTGAAGTTCAGCGATGCGGTCGAAGCGAAGCTTGCGGACGTCGCGCCCGGGGATCAACTGCGCGCGCGCGGCACGAAGAGCGAGGACGGGGCGCAGGTACAGGCGGACGAAGTGGTTTTCGGCACGTTCATGGTCAAGGGCGGGACCATTACCGCAATCAACCCGGAAACGAAAGAAGTCACGGTCAAGGAACTGACGGGCAAGAAGAGCCTGGTGATCCGCTTGACCGCGGATTCGCAGTTGAAACGGATGCCGGACATGGCTGCGATGATGATCGGCGGGCGGGGAGGTCCCCCAGGCGGTATGCCTGGTGGCATGCCGGGCGGTGCGCCGCAGGGCGGCCGCGGCATGCCGGGCGCGCCGGGCGGATTCGACATCGGACAGATCGTGGAGCGCATGCCGCAAGCGAGGATCGAAGACTTGAAGGCCGGCGAGACAATCGTTGTCTCGAGCGCTTCGAACGCGAAGAGCGATCACATCACGGCAATCCTGCTACTGGGCAACGCGGAAGCGTTGCTGCAAATGGCGGCGGCGTCGGGAGGAGGCCGCGGGGGCGCCAGCGGCAGTATGGGCGGTATGGGCGGCATGGGTATGGGAGGCGGCATGGGCGATCTGAGTTCGCTCGGCCTCGGCGGAATCATCTTCTAATCGCGGACCTGGCGTCCGCATCGACAAGGCACTACTCCACATGAAAACCGTACGCGATTTCTATCTCTGTCTCTTACTCTTCGGCGTTGCCGCAGGGGCGTTGGCGCAGGATGCGCCGCCGACATTGCGCGGGACTATCACCGATCCATCGGGCGCGTTGGTGCCCGGCGCCATGGTGCAAGTGCGTGGTCCGGGTGGCGACCGGCGGGCAGCCGCCGATAGCCTGGGGCATTACACGATCGATTCGCTGCGCCCCGGCAAGTATACGGTGCGCGCCGGAGCTAAAGGCTTTGCCATATTCGAACGTCTGAACTTGGACATCGCCGCACCGGTCACTCTGGACATTCAACTCGTCATCCAGGCGGACGCTCAGACGCTTAACGTGGATGACGACCTAGGCAAGGTTACTGCCGATGCCTCCAATAACGGCGGCGCGATCGTGCTCCGCGACAAGCAGATCGAGGCTCTCTCCGACGATCCCGACGTTCTCTCGCAGCAACTGCAGGCGATGGCGGGACCCGGGGCGGGGCCCAACGGCGGCCAGATCTACATCGATGGATTCACCGGCGGAAACCTGCCGAACAAGTCGTCGATCCGCGAGATTCGTATCAACTCGAATCCCTTTTCGCCGGAGTATGAGCGGCCTGGCTTCGGCCGAATCGAAATCTTCACACGACCCGGAACCGACACCTTCCATGGCTCCGCCAGCCTCCAGTACAACAAGGAGGCGCTCAATTCGCGGAGTCCGCTGCTGACACAGTCCAAGCGCCCGCCCTACAAACAGGACATGATCGGATTCAACTTGAGCGGACCGGTGAAGAAAGGCAAGGCGTCCTTCGGGTTCGACGCCAATCGCCGCGGCACCACGGAAAATGCATTTGTGCTGGCCACCACGCTGGATAGCAACCTGCTTCCCCAATCGGTGAACCAAGCCATCCTGACGCCCCAGACCTTCACCACCCTTAGCCCGCGCCTCGACTACGCCATCAGCACTAACAACAACCTGACGATACGTTACCAGAACACGCGATCGAGCTTTGAGAACCAGGGCGTGGGAAGTTTCAATCTGGCGTCGCGGGCCTACAACAGTTCGTCCTCGGAGAATACCTTGCAGGCAACCGAAACCTCCATTCTCAGCCCGCGGGTCATCAATGAGACACGGTTTCAATTCATGCGTTCGGCTTCGGAATCGACTGGCGGTTCGAACGATATCGGGATTTCGGTACAGGGCGCGTTTACCGGCGGCGGCGCCCAGGTGGGCAACTCGGGAAGCGTGGTCAAGCGCTGGGAATTGACCAACACTTCGACCTTCACACACGGAAAACATACCACCAAGTGGGGAGCGCGCGTCAGGCAATCGTTCACCGATAGCACGTCGATGAACAATTTCGGCGGCACTTTCACCTTCCAGGGTGGCACTGGTCCGCAACTCGACAGCAACAATCAACCGGTCTCGGGCACGTCCATTCCACTCACCGCGCTCGAAGTGTATCGCCGCACGCTTCTCTTCCAGAAAGCCGGGTATGCCGACGCGCAGATACGCCAACTGGGCGGCGGCGCGTACCAGTTCAGCCTCGGCGCCGGAACGCCGACCACTTCGATCTCACAACTCGACGTGGGCGCCTTCTGGACCGACGATTGGCGCGTGCGCAGCAACTTCACGCTCAGCTATGGACTCCGCTACGAGGCGCAGACGAACCTCGGCGACTGGAAGAATGTGGCGCCACGCTTGAGCATCGCGTGGGGTATCGACGCTAAAGGTAGTACTCCCGCCAAGACAGTGCTGCGCGCCGGAGTTGGCACGTTCTTCGACCGCACTTCCGAGAACACGATCCTGCAATCGTTGCGCTTTAACGGAGTCACACAGCAATCCTATGCGATCTTTAACCCGTCCTTCTTCCCCACGATTCCGAGCCTGGCCTCGCTCGCATCCGGCAAACAGCCGCAGCAACTGCAATTCGTGGACAGCGGGCTGCAATCGCCGCGTACTTATCAATTGAGCACCGGCGTGGACCGGCAGGTGAATTCCTACCTGCGGTTCAGCATGAACTATCAGGAGGCGCGCGGCGTACACGTGCAGCGGTCGCGCAACATCAACACGCCGATCGGAGGCCAGTATCCATTTGGCGACCAGCAGATCCGCACCCTGACCGAATCGAGCGGCTTCAGCCGGACGCACCAGCTCATGGTGAGCCCGATGGTGAACTACAAGAAACTGTTCCTGTTCGGCTTCTACGCGCTCTCCTACGGGAAGAGCGACGCCGAGGGACAGCCGGCCGACCCTTACAACCTGCGGTCGGAATGGGGTCCTTCGGGATTTGCCGACGTGCGGCATCGAGTGCTGCTGGGGTCGTCCCTGCCGCTGCCGCTGCAATTGAGCGTAAGCCCGTTCATCGTGATCTCCAGCGGATCGCCGTATAACATCACCACCGGCCGCGACACTAACGGCGACGGCGTGCCAGCCGAGCGGCCCGCGCTGGTGAGTTCCGGCAACTGTTCCGGAAGCGGCCTGGTGTCTACCGCCGCATTTGGATGCTTCAACCTGAATCCCGCGCCCGGTACTGCGACCATCGGGCGCAATTACGGCCGTGGACCTGGCAGCGTGAACGTCATGCTGCGGCTCAGCCGCGTATGGGTGTTTCGCGGAAAGAATGAAGGTGGGCTATTCGGACCCGGTGGCCCGATGGGCGGAGGACCGGGCGGTGGACCGGGGGGCGGCGGACCGCCTCCCGGCGGCGGAGGACCCGGCGGTGGCGGGCCTCCGGGAGGCATGATGGCGGGCGGACCGCCCCCGGGCATGATGGGCGGCATGGGCGGGAGCCCGACGCGGAACTACACGCTGACATTGAGCTTGAACGCCCAGAACGCGATCAATCACGCCAACTATGCGGCGCCGAGCGGCGATCTCTCTTCTCCGTTCTTCGGGCAGTACCGCAGTTTGGGCGGCGGCTTCGGTCCCATGGGCGGCGGGTCTGGGACTTACAACCGCAAGATCGATGTGCAATTAAGGTTCGGGTTCTAGGCTACGCGCGGCGTGCGCATCACGCGTTGTCAATTCAGCGATTCGCAGTTCTTCGCCTGCGTCGCCGTGCTGGTAGATTCTCTCTCGGCCGACTGCATACGGCCACCGTGTGGCTGCACCGTAAGGTGGCCAACCGGAAGGGGTCGGCGTCCGCTTGTGATCTGACGCTGGACACGCACCGCCGCGGCGCGTTGATCGTGCTCGACCGCTGGTCCACCCTGGTGGGCGCTTTGGGACCACACCCGGGAATCGGACGGCCCGCGGACGTCATCCGGCGTGCGGGTGATCGTGTGCATGCCGCGGGAGACATCCTGAACCCCGCCAACCTGACAGGACATGCAGACAGTGGCTGCTCTGTTAAGGTTTGCTAAGATGTCTCGCGCCTGCTGCGCGCATTCCTGGCTCGCCTCGTCACCCCAGTAGAAGCAGGAAACGCGGGACAGCTCATCGACCGGCCGGCGTGAGAAGCTGGCGCAGCCCCCCGCCGCGCTCCTGACCTCTATCTACTTGTGCCCATATGAGAAACTCAATCTGCGTCACCGTTGCGTGTATACTGCTTGTCGCCACCACGCCTCTGGCCGCGCGCACCCTTCAGGGAGATCGCTATCTGGCCGAGGGCCGCGCCTGCGCGGCGCGCAAACAATGGGATGCCGCGCTCGCATCTTATCGCCTGGCGCTGGCCCAGGACCCGGCCGAAATACTCTACCAGATGGCCGCCGAAAAGGCCGCATTCCAGGCCGCCGACGCGCATATTTCTCTCGGCCAGCAGGCGCGCGCGCAGGGTCGCGCCGCTGAAGCGCTCGCCGAATTCGAGAGGGCCCACGCGCTTGCGCCCGCGCTTGCTGCCGCTTCACAGGAACTCGCCGCCACCCGGGTGATGGTGCGGAACAACGACCGCCTCACGCCGCTGGAGCGTATGAAACAAGAGCAGGAGGAGGAGCGCGACCGTATACTGCCCGTGCCCGAACTCCAGGCGGGCACGAACGGCGCAATCACCCTGACCATGGTCAACCAATCGCCAAAGGTGCTCTTTGAAACCGTCGGCAAATATGCCGGCATGAACGTCCTTTTCGATCCCGAATATCAGCCCGGCAAGAATCTCTCGCTGACTCTCGACGGCGTAACCCCGACACAGGCGCTGGATCACCTCGCCTTGCTGAGCAAGTCCTTCTGGAAGGCTCTCTCGCAAAATACCGTGTTCGTAACCAACGATAACGCCAATAAGCGCCGCGATTACGAAGCGCAGGTGACCCGCGTCTTCTATCTTTCCAACGTGAATACTCCGCAGGAAATCCAGGAGATCATCAATACGGTGCGCTCCATGGCGGATCTCCAGCGGGTCATGTCGTACAGCACGCAGTACGCCATTATCGCCCGCGGCGAAGCCGACAAGATTGCGCTGGCCGCCGCGCTGATTGCCGATCTCGACAAGCCTAGGAGCGAGGTGGTTGTGGACATGCTAGTGCTTGAAGCCAGCCAGGTCTTCAGCCGGAAAATCACCGCCGCCCTTGCCTCCACCGGCCTCAGCGTGCCCGTCAACTTCTCGCCGCGCGCCTCAATCCAAACCCCCACATCCACATCGACATCCACCACTTCCACCACGACCACCAGCACCACCTCTACGACAGCCTCCACCATTCCGCTCTCCTCGCTCGGGCACCTTGCCAGCGCCGATTTCTCCGTTTCGTTACCCGGCGCCCTGCTCCAAGCCGTGATGAGCGATGCCGGCACGCGCGTCCTCCAGGCGCCCCAACTGCGCGCTGTCGATAGCATCAAGGCCACCCTCAAGATTGGTGATCGCCAGCCCACCGCCACTGGAAGCTATTCCTCCGGAGCCGGCACCGCCACCGTTAGCGCGCTGGTCAACACGCAGTTCACCTATATCGACGTTGGCGTTAATGTGGACATCAGTCCGCGGGTGCACGATAACGGCGACGTCTCCATGCACGTGGAACTGGAAATCTCCAGCGTGAACGGGCACGTCACGCTGGGAGGTATCGACGAACCGATCATCGGGCAGCGCAAGGTGGTGCAC
>JADGNS010001125.1 GCA_017883355.1 Candidatus Solibacter sp. | reverse complement strand
ACCCTGGCCGGACCGCTGACGTTCGCGCGCGTCACCACCGACGACGCCGCCGGCCGTATACGCGCCTATGTGGGCGAGGGCCGTTTCACCGACGATGTGCTGGCCACATTTGGTAACCGTGCCGTCGCGGAGGTGCCCGAGTTGCAAAAACTCATGCGCTACATCTGCAGGAACGGATTCGAGCACCACGCCGCCATGAGCGCCTCGCACTGCGCAAGCGTTTTTCAGGAGGCTCTGGAAACCTATCTGCGCTGGGACGTCTACCGAACGTAAGCGCTACGTAGCGCGGCCACCAGCCTTCGCCAGACGGAAGCGACCGAGCAACGCGGCGTTTGTGGTTGCGCAGCCGGCGGCAGGCGCGGTCTCGCGACGGCGGTTCCCTGGGTCTTCGGCCCGGCGATGAAGTAGACTCACCGGAGCGGCTGTGTGAGAATTGTTGAGATCACAGGTTGACAGACGAAAGCGTCTGTCCCACATTGGTACGCAATGTTGGAGCTATTGTGGGGCAGGCGCTTTCGCCTGCCAACAAACTTCGCGCTTCTTTCTCTAGCCCTGCTGGCCCTTGCGCCGGCACAGCAGGCGCCGCCCATCGTCATCGATTATCCGCAAGAGGGATCCATCTTCCCCCCGGATTTTGCTCCGCCCACCTTTCTCTGGCGCGACTCGCAAACGGCCACCACTGCCTGGGAACTCGAAATTGCGTTCTCCGATGGCGCGCCCGCCATGCGCCTCACCTCGCGCGGCGAACCTATGAACCTCGGCGAGATCGATCCGCGATGCATTGCCGAGTCGAACCAGTTGCCCAAGCTCACCCCCGAACAGGCCGCGGCGCATACCTGGAAGCCGGACGCGGCGGCGTGGTCGCTCCTCAAGCAACGCTCCGCGGGCCATCCGGCCACGGTGACCATCACAGGCTCCGGCGGCGCCCGCGCACAGGTCCACATCTCCACCGCAACGGATCCCGTCGGCGCGCCGATTTTCTATCGCGACGTTCCGCTGATGCCAACCGAAGTGGAGAAGGGCGTGATCAAGCCCATCATCCCCAGCGCCATCCCTCTGGTGGGCTGGCGGCTGCGCAACGTGGCCGAAACCAGCAGCCGCCTCGTGATGGAGGGACTGCCCACCTGCGCCAACTGCCACTCCTTTTCGAAGGACGGCAAGACCCTGGCCCTGGACGTGGACGGCCCGCAGAATGACAAAGGCACTTATGCCATCGTGTCACTCGGGCCGCAAACGTCGATTCGCACCGAAGACGTTTTCACGTGGAACGATTTCCCCGACAAGCCGCCGGGCACGCGGACCATCGGATTCATGGCCCAACTCTCTCCCGATGGCCGTTACGCCGTGACCACGGTGAACGAGGACGTCTTCGTGGACAACTTCAAGGACTACCGGTTCCTCCAGGTGTTCTATCCGACGCGCGGAATCCTCGCCTGGTACGACCGTACGACCCGGCGCATCCGCGCCCTGCCCGGCGCCGACAACCCCAGCTTCGTCCAGACCAACGGCTTCTGGAGCCCCGACGGAAAGTACCTGGTGTTCGCGCGCGCCGCAGCCAGGGACGCTTATCCGCAGGGCCGCAAGATGGCCGAATACGCCGGCGACCCGCTGGAACCAGCCATTCAATACGACCTGTACCGGCTCCCGTTCAACGGCGGCAAGGGCGGACGTCCGAAGGCCATCGCCGGGGCATCGAACAATCACATGAGCAATTCCTTCCCGAAGGTTTCGCCCGACGGCCGCTGGATCGTTTATGTGCAGTCGCGCAACGGCCAGTTGATGCGGCCCGACGGCCAGCTTTACATCGTGCCGGCGGAAGGCGGCGAAGCCCGGCGCATGCGCTGCAACACCGCGCTGATGAACTCCTGGCACAGTTTCTCGCCCAACGGCCGCTGGCTGGTGTTCTCCTCCAAGAGCCGCTCGCCGTACACGCAGATGTTCCTCACCCACATCGACGAGGAGGGCAATGACAGCCCCGCCATCCTGATCGAGAACTCCACCGCCAGCAATCGCGCCGTCAACATCCCGGAATTTGTCAACATTCCGCAGGATGGGCTGCTGCATATCGATGTGCCCGCGGCCGAGTTCTACCGCCTCTTCGACAGCGCCTGGAACCTTGCCGAGAAGGGCCGCTTCGACGAATCCGTGGCGCAGTGGAAGGTGGCGCTGGGCATCAGTCCGGACGACGCCAAGGCGCACAACAACCTGGGGCGCGCGCTGGCGGGGAAGGGCGATTTCGATCAGGCCATCGTGCACTGGCAGAAGGCCCTGGAAATCGACCCGCGCTACTGGGAAGCCCACAACAACCTGGCCGTGGCGCTGGTCGGCAAGGACCGGGTGAATGACGCTATCGCGCACCTCAGGCTGGTGCTGGATGCCAATCCTAATTACCCCGAGGTGCACGGCAATCTGGGGCGCGCGCTGGCGCTGAAGGGCAAGTCGGACGAGGCCATCGCGGAATGGCATAAGGCGATCGAACTGAACCCCAATTACGCGCAGGCCTACAACGATCTCGGCACCTCCGAAGCTCGCCAGAAG
>JADGNS010001124.1 GCA_017883355.1 Candidatus Solibacter sp. | reverse complement strand
CCGTAGGCGCCGGCCCATCCGGCCAGGCCGCTGATACCGGCGAGCAGCATGCCTTCCAGGAGGAAGTCCGCCAGGATGCGGCGGCGGGTGGCGCCCAATGCCTTGCGCAGGCCGATTTCGCGGGTGCGTTCGGTTACGGAGACCAGCATGATGTTCATCACGCCGACTCCGCCGAGGGTGAGCGTCACCACCGCGATGGCGCCCAGAAAGGCCGTCATGGAGGTGAACATGCTGTCCACCAGTTCGGCATTTTCGACGGTGTCCCAGTAGCGGACCGCGCTGGGGTCGGCGGGGTCGAAGCCGTGATTGCGCGCGAGCACGCGGATGACCTGGTCGCGCGCCTGCTTCCAGCTCTTCAGGTCGGCCGGGACGTAAATCAGGTCGCTGACGATGCCGGGGTGGAAGTTCGGGTCGTCGAGCGGGAGATCGCGGACCATGGTGGCGTACGGCACGAAGATCTTGTCGCTGTCCATGCCGTTGTAGCTGCTGTTCTGGTCTTTGGGCGGCATGAGGCCCACGATGCGGAAGGGCAGCCCATTGATGGCAAAGGTATCGCCGGGCGCCACGGGACGTTCGCCGAAGAGCACCTTGCGGACGTTGTCGCCGATTACGGCCACGCGCGCGGCGGCATCCTCGTCCTGCTGCGCGAGGAAGCGGCCGCGGCCGATGGGGATGGTGCGGATTTTTTCGTAGAGCGCCTCCACTCCCATCACGGAGAAGGTTCCGCCGTTGAAGCGGCTGGTGGTGCGGGCCTGGTTCTGCAATTCGGCGACGATGTCGCGCACCAGGAAACACTCGGTGTGGATGTCGCGCAGGTCGTCGTAGTTGAGGCGAATGCGGCGGCCGGCGCGCAGACCGCCGGCCTGCTTCTCGGTGCGGCCCGGAAAAAGGATCACGATGTTTTCGCCGAGTTGTTTGAAGCGGTCGCGCTGGCCGAGCTTGAAGCCGTCGCCCATGGCCACGATGAGCACCATGGAGGCGACGCCCCAGGCGATCCCGGCCATGGTGAGGAAACTGCGCAGCTTGTTGCGCAGGAGCGCCGACACCACCTGGGTGAAGAGTTCTCCTAGATAAAGCAGCATGCCGCCCCCTACTGGAGGATCACCTGCTGCCCTTCGGTGAGACCGCTGGTGATTTGGGTCCGCGAGCCGTTGCCGATGCCGGTGGAGACGGTGACGCGGCGCCGTCCGGTCTCGCTTGAGGCGTCCGGTATTTCCACCTGGAGCCCGCGATCCTTGCCGTAAATGATGGCGCCTTCGGGAATCGCCAGCACGCCCTTGCGTTCTTCGAGCAGGATCTCGGCGTTGGCGGTCATGGTGGCCATGAGTTTGCCCGCTTCATTGGAGATGGAGACCCTCACTTCGAAGGTAGTGACGTTATCCTTCTCCACGCCCATGGGCGAAATCTTGGTGACCTTGCCGGAGAATTTGCGGTCCTTGTAGGATTCCACGGTGATGCGCGCCCCTTGCCCCAGGAAGACCTTGCCGATGTCGCTTTCGTCCACCTTGCCTTTGACGTAGACCTCGCGCAGGTCGCCCACCGACATGATGAGGGTGGCGCCGGAACCCATGGTGAGAATCGAGCTGACGGCATCGCCCACCTCGCGGTCGCGGGAGAGCACGACGCCGTCGATGGGCGACACGATGGTGGCGTTGCGCAGGTCCTCTTCAGTGGTGGAAAGTTGGGCGCGCGATTGTTCGACGGCGGCTTCGGCCTTGCGGATGGCCGCGTTGGCCACGCCGAGACTGACCACCGCCTGCTGCTGGCGGTTCTTCGCCAGTTCGTAGTTCTTTTCCGCTTCGTCGCGAGCCATCTGCGGGGCGACTTTGGCGAGAAACATCTCGCGCGCCCGCTCCATATCGCGCTTCAGGTACGGAATGTCCGGTCCCGCGGCCTCCACTTTGGCGCGCTCGAACTCGGCTTGGGCGCTTTTGAGCTGGGCGTCCGCCATGCCGAGCGACGCCTGCGCCTGACGCACGCGGGGCAGCAGATCGTTCTGGTCCAGCTCACAGATCACCTGGCCCTGGTGTACGCGGTCGCCGACGTTCACCGGGAGTTTCAAAATGATGCCGGAGGCTTTGGATTTGATCTCCACCTTGGTGGTGGGCTCGATCTTGCCGGTGGCGACGACCGAGCGTGCCAGATCGGTGCGCTCCACTTTGACGAGCTTCTCGGCGTCGATTTTGGTGGGCGTACGACTTAGGGCGCGGACGGAGAAGAAGGCGGCGCCGGCGCAGACGGGAAGGAGTGCCAGGAGGACCCAGGCTCGGGAACGTTTCTTCGCAGTGGCCATATCAAGAGCTCATTATCTCTATGCTAGACGAATGGGGCGGCGGGTTTGTTCCGTGGGGGAATGGGCGATTCGAGGATGCGAGTTCCCCGCAGAGACGCGGAGACGCAGAGAAAGCGCAGAGAACGCGGCTTGGGAATCGAAGATAGGCAAAGGAAGAACGAGCGCGGAGACGGCGGAGGGCGCGGGCAGTGCGGAGAAAGAAGTCCGAGCTTCGCTCGGATGGCAAGCTAAAGCATGCCCCACCAAG
>JADGNS010001123.1 GCA_017883355.1 Candidatus Solibacter sp. | reverse complement strand
AGGTAAATTTCCTGGCGCCGTTCAAGTTCTACCGCGATGAGTCGCGGATCGTGACGATCCAAGCCGTTTACTACCCACTAGGTGACAGGCTGCTTGCCGATTGCCGATTGATTGGCCGGCGCATGCTACCTAATCGCTCGGAGCCGCAAGAAACCATTCACTTCACGGCCCGTGTGCGGCTGACGGAGCAACTGCCAGAAACAGTGATCCGGAAGGCCCTGGTAACTTCGTCCGACGCCATCATAGACGCCGCCGAAATTTATCGCGTTTATTTCCACGGACCAGCTTACCAAGTCCTGGAGCGGGCTTGGTGGGATGGAAAGCGGATGATCGGATTGATGGCAGGAGGCTTACCCTGCAACCACCAGCCGTGCGACCAGCCGACGCTGATGGCGCCACGGCTGATCGAGCTTTGCTTCCAGACCGCCGGGCTCTGGGAAATGAGTGTTCAGAACCGGTTTGGTCTGCCACAGGACGTTCATCAAGTTTCCTTGTTGCGTGCGCCGGCCCTGGCTGAAAGCCAGTTGTACGCCGTCGTCACTCCCAATCCAGACCAAGGAAGCTTCGATGCGGAAGTTGTGGACACGAAAGGGAACTGCTACGTGCAGCTAAGCGGCTACCGTACGGCAGCGCTGCCAAACAGTGTCGATGCCGAGCCCTTCAAAGCACTGCACACCGTCATGGCGTAACGAACGTAACTTGGTCAGCCTGACGATCGGTGGATCGGAGAATTTATGCAGCACGAATTTCAACGCGTGGCCATCGTCAACCGCGGTGAAGCCGCGATGCGTTTCATCCACGCGGCGCGCGAGTTCAATCAAGAGTACGGCACATCGTTGTGTACCATCGCGCTCTACACCGAGCCTGATCGCCACGCTATGTTCGTCTGTGAGGCGGACGAAGCGGTGTCTCTCGGCGCCGCGCTGCTCAAGGACCCGGCCACCGGCCAATCCAAGAGCAGTTACGTCGATTATGACCTCCTCGAGCGGACGTTGACGAGCGCGCGCGCGGAGGCGGTCTGGGTGGGATGGGGTTTTGTCGCCGAGCACCCTGGGTTCGCGGACCTTTGCCGCAAGCTTGGTATCGTGTTCATCGGCCCGGATGGCGACGTTATGCGACGGCTGGGCGACAAGATCAGCTCAAAACTTCTGGCCGAGCAGGCCCAGATACCGGTAGCGCCCTGGAGCGGCGGGCCGGTGGAGACGCTCGCCGACGCTCAGCGTCACGCGGAGCGCCTGGGCTATCCGCTTCTGATTAAGGCCACGGCAGGAGGAGGCGGTCATGGGATTCGTCGCGTGAATTCCGCGGACCAACTCTCGAATGCCTTCGAAGGCGCCCGCGCCGAGGCGTTTAAGTCCTTCGGCAATGGTACGGTTTTCATGGAGCAACTGGTTCTGGCGGCGCGCCACGTCGAGGTGCAAGTCATCGCCGATCATTACGGGACCACGTGGCCGCTCGGGGTGCGTGACTGCACCATTCAGCGCCGCCACCAGAAGGTCCTCGAAGAAGCGCCCTCGCCCGCACTCACTTCGCTGCAAGATCAGGCGCTACGAGAGGCGGCGGTGCGCTTGAGCCAAGCGGCGGGATATCACAACGCCGGTACCGTCGAATTCCTGTACCAACCGGAAAGCCACCGCTTCTCCTTCATGGAGATGAATACCCGGTTGCAAGTCGAACATCCAGTGACCGAATGCACCACCGGGTGCGACCTGGTCAAGCTCCAGATTCACGTCGCACGCGGCGGTCGCCTGGAAGGAGAGCCGCCCCGGACCACCGGTCACGCCATCGAAGTGCGGCTGAATGCCGAAGATCCGGGAAACGGTTTCGCTCCGGCTCCCGGTACGATTGAGCGGTTCAGGCTGGCGACCGGCCCGGGGGTGCGCATTGACACCGGTGTAGCGGTAGGCGATGCCATCCCGCCGGAGTTCGACTCCATGATCGCCAAGATCATCGCCTATGGGCAAAACCGAAGGGAAGCACTTTCGAGGCTACAGCGGGTGCTACGTGAGAGCGTCGTCGTCATCCAGGGCGGAGCCAGTAACAAGGCGTTCCTGCTGGACTTGCTGAACCGCCCCGAGGTACAGCGCGCGGAAGTAGATATCGGATGGCTGGACCGTCTGGCGGCGAACGACGGGCACTGTTCCAGACGTTACGCCGATGTGGCCCTGGTGCAGGCGGCAATCGAAGCTTATTCTGCCGAGTTGGCGGTGGAGCAGACGCAGTTCTATGCGTCAGCCGTCCGCGGGCGACCCCACGTTCGCAATGAGCTGGGACGGACGGTGGAACTACGCTATCGAGGACATTGTTACTCTCTCAGGATTTGTTGCCTCGGCCCCCACCAGTACCGTGTAGAAGTGGATGGCTCGCGCATCGAAGCCCTCATCCACCCTCTGGGCCGGTTTGAGTATTGGCTTACCGCCTTCGGGCGGCGCTTCCACGTCGTCTCCGTGGTGCAAGGAGTAAATTCCCGGATCGAGGTGGACGGCGTGTCGCACTCGATTGATCGGGATGACGGCGGAATGGTGCACGCGCCGGGGCCGTCGG
>JADGNS010000139.1 GCA_017883355.1 Candidatus Solibacter sp. | reverse complement strand
CGGGACCTCGGGGGCCAACTACCTCGCCTTCGCGACGCTGCTGGAGGCGGGCGACGAGGTGCTGCTCGAGCATCCGGCGTACGGGCTGCTGGTGGACGCGCTGGAGTACGTGGGCGCGGTGGTGAAGCGGTTCCCCCGCACCCACGAGGGCGGGTACGCGGTGGACCCGGAGGCGGTGCGGCGCGCGATCTCTCCGCGGACGAAACTGATCGTGCTCACGAATCTGCACAATCCTTCGAGCGTGCTGACGGAGGAGAGCGTACTCCGCGAGATCGGCGACATCGCCCGCAGCGTGGGGGCGCGGGTGCTGGTGGACGAGGTCTACCTGGATGCCGTGTACGAGAATACGCCGCGCACGTCGTTTCACCTGGGCGCGGAGTTCGTCGTGACCAGCAGTCTGACCAAGGTGTACGGGGTGAGCGGGCTGCGCTGCGGGTGGATTCTGGCGGAAGCGGAACTGGCGCGCGCCATGTGGCGGATGAACGACGTCTTCGCGGCCACGCCGGTGCATCCCGGGGAACTGCTGAGCGTGGCGGTGTTCGGACAACTGGAGGCGGTCAGGCGGAGGTTCCGGCGGATCGTGGAGGCGGACCGGAAGCTGCTGGGCGAGTTCCTGGATCGCACGCAGGCGGTCACCGCCGCGCGGACGAAGTGGGGAACCACGGCGTTTTTGCGTCTGGCGCGAGGCGAGGCGGACGAATTTCTGGCGAGGCTGCGGGCCGAGCGGGAGACGTCGGCCGTGCCCGGGCGATTCTTCGGCATGCCGGAGTGCTTTCGCGTCGGAATGGGAGTAAATTCGCAGATGTTTGCCGAGGGGCTGCGCAGATTGGAGGAAGCGCTATGAAAAGACGGATGGCGATCTTGGCCTCGCTGGTTCTGGCCGCATGGTTGGCCGCTCCACGACTTGTGGCGCAGAAAGCCGCGGCGGCACCGGCCGCGCCAGCGAAAAAGGCGCTTTTCTGGAAGGTTTCTTCCACCACCAACACGACCTATTTGTTGGGGTCGATCCACCTCGGGTCGAAGGATATGTACCCCCTTCCAAAGGAGATTGAGGAGGCGTTTGAGCGCTCCGCGGCGCTCCTGGTGGAGATCGACATCAATCATGTCGACACGCAGAAAATGCAGGGGCTGGTGCTACAGACCGGGATGTACGCGGGTGACGATACTCTATGGGATCACATCGGCAAGGAGGCCCGCCAACGATTGGAGGAGTTCTGCGAGAAGTACGGGGTTCCCGCGATGGCCATGGCCAAAATGAAACCCTGGGTGGTGGCGACGATGGTGGCTATGATGCCGCTGATGAAAAACGGAATGGAAATGGGGTTGGGAATCGACAAGTATTTTCTGGACAAGGCGGATAAGGCCAAGAAGCGGGTGGTGGAGATCGAGTCGGCCGAAGCGCAGATGAAGCTGATCGCGGGGATCACCGGGGAGATGCTGGAGAAATCCCTGGCGGCTTCGGCGAACCGGGATCCACAAGAGTTCGCTAAACGAATTGAGGAGGCCTGGATCTCTGGCGATGCCGGTCAAATGGAGAAAATCATCCGGGAACAGACGTCCTCGGACCCGGTGGAATTTGACAAGGCGATGTTGCAGGATCGCTCCCTGCATATGGCCGACGTGGCGGAGCAGTTCCTCAAGGGGAAGGAGCCGGCGTTCGTGGTGGTGGGCGCGGGCCACATGGTGGGCCCCGATGGCGTGGTGAAACTGCTGGAGAAGCGCGGGTATAAGGTGGAGCAGGTGGCGATCGGGCCCCTGCCCCACTAGCTGTGGCCGACCAGGAAGGCCCCAATGCGCTCGATGATGCGTTCGGGCTGTTCTTGGGCGTTAGTGTCCACAACGCCTACCGTGAGTTGAAGCGCCGGGCGGACCGTCTTGCCGGATTTTAGGCAGGCGTAGGAGCCGGAGAGATTTTCGGTGATCCATTTGGCGGAGGCTAGAGCTTCGGACTTCTTGGCGGTGAGTACGGCCGCGAACTCCTCCGGCCCCCAGCGCGCGATGAGGGTGGCGGTGGACAGGCTGTTGCGGATACGCTTGGCGAACGCGCCGGCAAGCTCTTCGCCCACCTCTTTGCCGAATTGCACCTCGGCGCGGCGCAGACCGCGGGCGCCCACCAGCAGCAGGCAGTATTGGCCCGCCGGCGTCGAGTGGATTTTTTCCGCTAGTTCTTCACGGGTGGCGAAGCGCGTGACCTCATCGAAGGAAGCGGCGGATTCCAGCGCATCGATGCGCTTGTGCAACATGCGGATCTCCACCAGGAACTGGGAGGTGGTGAGTTGGTGTTGTTTTTTTACCTGCTCCAGGCCGTTTTCGATGGCATCGGCCGCAGTGGCGATCACCGTGCCTAGCGCCGCATTACCCGGAGCGGCGGCCACCTGCCGCAGTTTGCCGAGGGCGGCGCGAAGGGTCTTTTCGTGATCGCCCTCGCCTTGACTTAGGGAATCCAGAATCTCTTCCAAGGTGCGCGCCGTGTTGGCCAGTTCGTCGCGCAGGCCGCCCAGATACTCGGATGATTTGTCCCGGTACTCGCGCAGCAGCCCCCGCAAAGTGGCGCGGCTGTCCGATAGCGCCTCCGATGTGCCGGTGGCGACTTCGGTGGCCAGCGTGTCCAGGTACTGCCGGTGGGTGCTCGTAATCTCCCGATCCAACTCGACCGCATAGTGGGCGATGTTCTTGATGGCCAAGACGTAGCAGTCCAGCACTTCGGCGCGTATCTGATGGCTACGCTCCAACTCGGTGAGTGAGGATTGAATGGAGATCATGTTCTGTGACTCACAAGACTAGGATCGGCAGACTGTGAGGTTTCCTTTAGCGCCGGGCCGCCTCCCGTGTTTGCGTGAAATTCTCAGTTGGAGTCTATTTCGCTATTGCCTCGCGTTCAAAAAGGGGTATTCTATGGGTGATTGCGCCCTGACTACAGGAGGCTCGTGTAATGTTTGACCGCCCGATCATCGCTCTGAAGGACGAAGAAGAGATGGAAGACTTCCACGACTACGACGACGAAGAGCCCGCGGAGATGGACTCCAAGCTCGACGACTACGAAGATGACGAGGAGGACGAGGACGACGAGGACGAGATCGTGCCGCCGCCTCCCATAGCCGAACCGTTGCCGGCTGCTATCGCCGCGCCGTTGCCGGCTGCGGAAGTTCCGCCGGAAGCTCCTCCCAAAAAGCCGGTGAAGCAGGCGTCGTCGTCCAGTAAAGCCCCCGCCAAGCAGTCGCCTGCCAAGAAGGCTCCGGCCAAGGAGGCTCCGGCCAACAAGGCCCCTGCCAAGAAGGCCCCTGCCGGGAAAGCCGTAAAAACAGCGGCGAAACCGGCAGCCAAGAAAGCTCCGGCCAAGAAGGCTCCCGTGAAGCCCGCCGCCAAGAAGCCCCCGGCCAAGAAAACCGCGGCTAAGAAGGTGGCGAAACCGGCTCCGGTCAGGAAGGCCGTCAAGAAGGCTCCGGCAAAGAAGGCTCCGGCAAAGAAAGCTCCGGCCAGGAAGATACCGGCGAAGAAGGCTCCGCCCAAAAAGAAGAAATAGCGGAACCGGTCTGTCGCCGGCCAAGCCCAGCGCCGGGCCGCCATCCCGGCGCGGGAAGCCGGCGCTTAGACTTCCTTATTGACCGCTTTCCGGCAGCGATCGAAGAGAGTCAGCAGATCTTCGGCCAGTTCTTCCGGCGAGCGTGTTCCCGCTTTCGCCGAAAACCCTGCCGACGGCTGCCCCGATTTTCCATATCCCGCGTTGACGGCAATGAACTTCATCAGATCCAATGCCACGTCGTCTTTACTGCGTCCACCGCCGGGAGCGCCTTTCGCTTCCGCCGCGTCGCTTGCATTATTAGTAGGGGGGTCCAGTTCGGCCATCGGTATTTCGTCCTCCGTGTGGTAAAACTCTAGGTTACTGCATTTTCTTTCCGATGCCCCTCACCGCGGTCCGGCACGTGCGAAAAATGCGCGGAGGCGCCCAAGCCCATCTGCTGGAGGCCGACGACGGGCAGTGGTATGTCGTCAAGTTCCGCAACAACCCCCAGCACCGCCGCGTCCTGGTCAACGAGGCACTCTGTGCCACCCTCCTCCGCTATCTGAAAATCTCCGCGCCCGCCACCGCCCTGATTCAGGTGGGCGCGGGCTTTCTGGCGGCCAATCCCGAGTGCAGCATGCAGCTTGGCACACGGCGCGTGGATATCGAGCCCGGCTGGCAATTCGGCTCGCAGTATCCCGGCGACCCGAACCGAATCGCCGTCTACGACTTTCTCCCCGACGCCCTGCTCCCCCAGGTGGCCAACCTGGAGGACTTCCGCGCCATCCTGGTGTTCGACAAATGGGTGGGCAATGCCGACGGCCGCCAGTGCGTGTTCTATCGCGCCATGGTGCGGCGCACCGATTCCGCCGGCGGCCATGCCAGCTTCGTGGCCCGCATGATCGATCACGGATACGCTTTCAATGGTCCCAACTGGGACTTTCCGGAATCGGCCGTGCAGGGACTCTACGCCCGAAAACTGGTCTACGACCGTGTGCGCTCCCTGGACGATTTCGAGCCCTGGCTGGATCAGGTGGTGCACTTCCCAGAGGAGGTCATCGACCAGGCCTGGAAAAGCATCCCGCCGGATTGGATCGAGGGCGAGGAAGATGCCCTGGACCGCCTGCTGGAACAGTTCTTCGAACGCCGCGCCCGTGTGCCCGCCCTGATCGAGTCATGCCGCGAGTCGCGCCTCAATCCGTTCCCCGAATGGCCGGTGGCATAAGTTGCCGCCTTGTGCCCGAGCGCAGTTCGAACCCGCTTCTCCTACTTCTTCACCGCTGGCGCGGCGGCTCCAGACTGCTTGCGCACCTGCTCGAAGTATTGCTGCACGTAGGGCTGTAGCGCCACCGGGACTTCGTCGCGGCTGATTTCCGCGCCCGCCTGGGTGTGCTCCGCACCCTTCTGCGCATACGGCGTGCGCAGTTGCTGATTGGTGGTCTGCACTTCCACCGTGGCTTCGCCGCTGATGGTGGCGGAGCGCTTGCCCAGGATCTCGCTGATTTTGCCCATGGCGGCCAGTTGCTCGGCGTTCTTAATGGCCTTATCGCCATCCTGGCTGCCGATCCCGCTGCCCGGCTGCTTGCTGGATTGCTGCGAATCGCTCTTGCCCTGCCCCTTCCCCTGCTGGGCGTTCTCCGAGTTCTTGGCCTCCTGGCCGTCCTCGCCTTCCTGCGCATCGCCCTGCTGTTGGCCGTTCTGCGGCTGGCCATCCTTGCCGTTTTGCTTAGAGCCCTGCTGAGACTTGCTTTGGACGGATTTTCCGTCCTTGCCCTGTTGCGCGCCTTGCTGGCTCTGCTGGGGTTTGGCTCGGGACAGCAGATTCTGGAAGGCGTCCTTCATCTTGCTCATCAGGCTGGAGCTTTCACTGGCGTCTTTGGCGTCCTGCTTCTCGCCCTTTTTCTCGCCCTTGCCGCCCTTGCCGTCGCCTTGGCCGTCCTGGCTCTCTTCGCCGTTCTGGGCGGAATCGCCGTCGCCCTGTGAATCGGCATCGTCGGTGGCCATTTCGTTGTCTTGCTGCTCGCCGGGTTTCTGGATGGGGATAGACTGGGCATCCATCTTGGCGATGGCATCGGCTGGTATCTCGCCGGGGGTTTGAACGTCCTGGTTGGCGTCCTGCTGGCCGGGAGCCTCCCGATCCTGATTCGGCGCCGAGCTGCCGTCGTCGGGCGTCTCGGGAGTCTGCTTTGCGTTGCGGCGCGCGTTGTTGGCCTGGTGGACGCTCTTGCCGCCGGTGAGCGATTCGGGCAGGAAGTTGGCTAGCGGCTGCTTCAGGTCGAGGCGGCGGGAAAGGCTGTACCGCAGCGCAAACAGGCTCCCTGCCACCAGCGCCAGACCGGCCATCAGATAGACGGCACGCGGCATCGTGTAGGGCACGGCGCGGCGCGCATCGACCGATTCGGCGAGGCGGGCGGCCTCCTCAAATTGCGCGCGGCGGACATCGGGAACCACCCGCGCCCCCGGATCCACTTCGCTGAAATAGAGCGCGGTGGAGAGGTTGTCGGCCAGCCCGAGGCGCTGGTCGATGAGCTGGGCAACGGCGTAAGGCGACGGCAGGCGCCGTTTCACACGGTAAATTCCGAAAGCGGCGGCGGCGAGGGGGATGGCCAGCGCTACCGGCCAACTCAGAATCTGGGTCCCGAAGAGCAGCAGCAGAATAAAAGCGCCCAGCGCGGCGATCGCGGCATTCGCCCCCTGGGCGAAGAGTTGGTTGCTCAAAATGCGGCGCCTTGCCTGACGGACCAGATTTCCCACGGTCATTCCTCGTGCGTTTGCGTACCATTTCGCGAAGCGACGTCGTCGCGAAATGCTGAGATTACCTTCAATCTTATCATTATCCGTCCTACACCACGCTGCTGCCGGGCGGCGTAAGATGAGTATGACGGCTCACTTCCAGGAAGGATCCTCCTATTGAACCAACGGCTGAAAGTTTTGATTGTCGATGACGAACCGAGCCAGCGCGCCGGCTTGGCGGCCATGGTGTCGGCGTGGGGCATGACGCCGGAGACCGCGGCTGAGGGCAACGAGGCGCTGGAAAAGCTCAACCACTTTGCCGCCGATGTGATTCTGACCGACTTGAACATGCCGGGCCTGGACGGCTTCGGGTTCCTGCAACGTTTGCGCAACAGCGGCGACATGCCGCCGGTCATCGTGCTGACGGCCTACGGGAACCAGGAGACAGGGCCGAAGGTGGTGCACGAGCTGGGGGCGTACTGGTTTCTCGAGAAGCCCATCCAGCCCTCCACGCTGCAGGTACTCATCCAGCGCGCCGGCGCGCACGCCGGTCTGCGCGCCGAGAAGCGCGCGCTGGAGCGCAACCTGGTCTACAAGGGATCGCTCGGCGAAATGGTGGGCGTGGCGCCGCGCATGCAAGAGATTTTTGCGCTCTTGCAGCAGGCGGGACCGAGCAAGGCGTGCGTACTGATCACCGGGGAGAGCGGCACCGGCAAGGAACTGGTGGCGCGCACGCTGCACGCGCTGAGCCCGCGGCGGCAGGGGCCGTTCGTGGCCATCAACTGCGCGGCGCTGCCGGAAACGCTGATCGAAAGCGAGCTGTTCGGGCACGAAAAGGGGTCGTTCACGGGCGCCAGCGAACGGCGCGCCGGATGTTTCGAAGTGGCGCAGAACGGAACGCTGCTGTTGGATGAGATCGGCGAGATGCCGATGGTGACGCAGGCCAAGCTGCTGCGCATTCTGGAGGATTCCAAAGTACGGCGGTTGGGCGGACGCACGGAGTTCGAGGTGGATGTGCGGGTAGTGGCGGCCACCAACAAGTTGCCGGAGGAAGCCGTCAGCGGCGGGTTTCTGCGCGAGGACCTTTTCTACCGGCTGAACGTCTTCCACGTTCATCTGCCTCCGCTGCGCGAACGCAAGGAAGACATCCCCGCGATGGTGGAGACGCTGATCGGGGATATGAACCGTAAGCACGATTGCCGGGTCACGGAGGTTTCGGCGGCCGTGCTGGAATCGCTCGAGCGCCACCGCTGGCCGGGAAATGTGCGCGAACTGCGCAACGTGCTGGAGCGCGCGGTGATTCTGGCGGGCTCGGGAAGCATCGAGATGAAGCACCTGCCGGCGTTCCTGCAAAACCGGCCGGCCACGGCGGCGGACCCAAGGGGTACCCCGGCCGCGCCCGCCGCTCCGGCGGCCGCCGCGGACGATGCGGATGCGGTCAAGTTCCAGATCGGCACCACGGTGGAAGAGGCGGAAAAAGGGCTGATTCTGCGGACCCTGGAGCACACGCGGAATAACAAGACGCGGGCGGCGGAGATCCTGGGGATCAGCCTGAAGACCTTACACAACAAGTTGAAAGAGTACGGGTCGCAAGAGTTGGGAATCGGGGTGTAGGCAATCTTGACCCCGGAAACGCGACTGCCTCCCCGCCTCCAGGTCATGATCTCGCGCGGCCTGAACCTGGTGAAAGACCCCGCCGAGCGTGCCGAACTTCGCCCCGTGGTAGACGCCATCGCGGCGACCACCTTCGCGCGCTGGCTATCCAGGCGCACCGCGGAAGACAATCGTCCCGACCATGAGTTCGTCGTCTTTGGCGCCGCCATGGGGATTGCCGAAGCCGAGCGGCTTCCCCTGTCCGGGAAACTGGTGGTGGTCTGCACCACCTTTCTGCACGACACTTACTCCATCCCACGGATCACCGAAACCATGATCCGCGAGGCCATGGAACAAGACCCGGCACTCGCGGCCAGGCTGCACGAGAAAAAGGCGCTGCAACGCGTCGAGCACATGGAGGGCGGCGCCCGCAATGCCCGCCTGCTGTTGGGCGAACTGCAGCATCCGCTCCGTCCGGGAGAGCCCATCGTGTCCAGTGAAGTTCGCGAACGGTGTGCCGCCATCATCGCCGGCCACGATTACTGGAAGCTCGGCAAGCCTCACCCGGCGGCCGGCGACCGCGAAGCGCTGGTGTGTTTCGAGGCGGACGCCCTCTGGCCGGTACATCCCTTGGGCGTGCTGGCCGATCTGGAGCGGCCCGGCGAGGGCGGCAATCCGAGAGACCTGAACGACCCTGGTGCGTGGCGCAAACAACTCCGCAACAACCTGGAGACGCTGCGCGAGTACCGGAAGAACTGGGAAGGGACCGCGGAGGTGTTCCAGGACGCCGATTCCATTTTCAGGACCGCCGAGGGACACCGCCT
>JADGNS010001122.1 GCA_017883355.1 Candidatus Solibacter sp. | reverse complement strand
AAGGTAGAGCGCCCAGGACGATTTGCGGTACTGCGGGGCCGAAACGTTGCCGATGCTGGCGCTATTGTAATAGCCCAGCAGAAAACTGGCAAAAGGATGACCGATGGTGGTCCCACCCGGCAACACGCCGCCATACAGGGCCTGCGCCGTCTGCGCGGTGCTGAAGCCCAAAGCGGGACTCAGGCCAATCGCGGAATAGTTGGTAAACGCATCGATCTTCCACTCCCCGCCGGTCTTGAAGGTATGGTTGCCGCGCACCCAGGTCAATTGGGACAGCGCTGTCGGCTTGGTCACGTAGTAAGCGCCACGGTTGGCCGGTCCGAAACCCGTAGACGTTGCCGAGGGCGATTGCGATAGACCGCCGTACGTGTTGGTGCCCACGCCGGAAAGGCGCGGGAACCCGGTGCCCGGCGCGCCCACGATACCCAATAATCCTGCTTCGTCGAAATCCGTGACCGAGGCGGGCGAGGAATCCGGGTTCGCGTAACGCTGCACGCCCGCGCCCATGTGAAGCAGCAGGACCGGCGACAGTGTCTGGTCGTAGCTGGCGCGTGCGTTCGTACCCAAAATATGGAGCGCGCGACGTATCGAGATCGGGTCCGGATAGCCATCCTGGCCGACGTCTTTATCGGTGATTTCCCTGGCGTAGTACACCGAAATCCGTGCGGTCGAGGTGGGGTTCTCGTCGATCTTGATCGAAGGCAGATCCTGTACCTTGTGGAACGGTGTGTTCAACGCATAATTGTTGACCACGCTGGCTGCGTTGGTGGCGTTCGGAATGTACTTCAGTATCTTCACGGCCACCGGATCGAACCGGTTTACCGGGATCTTGTTACCGGCGAACGGCTGTACGATAAACCTGCCGCTAGCGTCGGTGGTGCGCGAACCCGGGTCGTAGATCGTGTTTTCCAGGATCGCCCGGCCCGCTATATCGGTGCCGAGGTTCTTGTTGGTGAGAATGCCGCTGAAATCGCCATTGCGGAACGCATCGGTGGGGACGGTTCCAAGCCCCAGAGTGGTCTGGCTGCGGTCGCGGTATTTTTCGTAATTGAAGAAGAAGAACGTCTTGTTCTTGCCGTTATAGACTTTCGGGATGTACACCGGGCCGCCGAAGGAAGCGCCCCCATCGAACCGTCTCTCAAAGGGGCGGAGGTGGTTTCCATGGCCATCGCTGGTGTAAGGGATACCTGCATTCAATGCTTCGTTGGTTGCGTAAAGATACGCGCCGCCGTGGATCTGGTTGGTTCCGCTGCGCGCCGTGAAGTTGAACAAGCCGCCTGCCACCTGCCCGAACTCGGCGGCGAAATTCGATGTCTGGATGGTGAACTGTTCCACCGCATCCACCGAGGGCTGCACCTCATCGGAGGCGCGCCCATCCAACCCGTTGTTGGCCTCCTGGCCTTCGAACAGGATACGGAAGGAGCCGGCCGGAAGTCCGTTCACGTTGATGGTGTTCCACCCGGACATGGTCGCGCCGGGCGTCAATTGGACAAACGAGAGAGGATTGCGAACCGCTCCTGCCCCAATGCCGTAGTTGATCGGCAGGCTGTTGATCGCGCCGCCCGATATGGTGGAGGACTGTTCGGCACTCTCGGTCTTCAGCATCGTCGCATCGGCCGACACTTGAACCGACTCTGTGGCCTGGCCGACTTTCAGGACCACATCGATACGCGTGGTAACCGCCACCATCACGTTGATGTTGGTCTGTTCGTAGCGGCTGAATCCGCTATGTTCCACCGAAAGTGTATAGATGCCCACGGGCAGCGAGGCAATCGTGAAATTGCCCGTGGCCGTTGCGACACTGTCGTTACGGGTTCCCGTTCCAGCGTTGAGGAGAGCGATTTTGGCGCCAGGAACGACGGCGCCGCTCGTGTCCACTACCGTCCCGGTAATGGTGCCGCGGTCGCTTTGAGCAAGCACGGCCGCTGTTAGTAGAGAAATTATCGCAATCGAACGTAAGACTCGCAGCAAGGTACACCTCCCACAAGAGGACGATTTCGAATCAGAGTCCATCACCTCTCATGGTCAAAGTCAACCCCCCGTAGGGAGACCCGACATCGCCGGGAGTTGCCATAGCTTACAATCGATTGCGGGAGTGCAGGTGATCGCGTCGTGAAGCTTCTGGGAGCCGCAATTCTCGTGATCCGTGTCGCAGCCGGCGCTACGCCGATTGTGGTTGACTATCCGCTGGAAGGTTCGATCTTCCCGCCCGAGATCACGGCTCCAAAGTTTCTCTGGCGCGACTCCGCCGGTACCGCGCGTGTCTGGCGCATCGACGTGTCCTTTTCCGACGGCGCCCCGGGAATACACGCGAATTCCTCCGGCGAGCGGAACCGGGTTGGCGAGAGCGATCCGCGCTGCGTCTCGGAGACCAACCAACTGCCCGGACTGACGCCGGAGCAGGCCGCCGAGCGCACCTGGACGCCCGACTCGGCCTTCTGGGCCCAGGTCAAGACGCGCTCCGTCGCCGGCCCCGCCCAGGTCACGATCACGGGCTTCCGGGACAAGAAGTTTCGCTACCCCGTTTCGCGCGGTCAGGTCACCAT
>JADGNS010000138.1 GCA_017883355.1 Candidatus Solibacter sp. | reverse complement strand
GACGTTCTCAAGTAATGATCGCTCCCTCACGGTCGCGGCTCGGAATGAGGTTGCGCGGCATGCAATCCGAGCCGCGACCGTGAGGGAGCGGTATCCTGAAAGGTAGTTATGAAAACCACAATCATCGCAACCACGATTCTTATCGCTTCCGCCGGCCTTTCCTGGGCAGGCGCGGCCGAAGGCAAGGAAGTCTACACCGCAAAGTGCGCTCCTTGTCATGGGGCGAACGGAGAAGGTAAGGCCGCCATCGCCAAGATGTACAACGTCACCCTGCCCGCCCTGTCATCCAAGGAAGTGCAGGCCAAGACCGACGCCCAATTGCAGGCAGTCATCCTCAAGGGGCAGGGGAAAATGAAGCCGGTCTCCGGCGTCACCGAGAAACAGGCGGCGGACGTCATCGCTTTCGTGCGCACGCTGAAGTAATGAGGGACGGAGCGAGCTTCGCTCGGATTGACAGGCTGAAGCCTGTCCCACCTTGAGCTTTATGCCGGAAAAACGGTGGTTCTGGGCGACCCTGACGCTCTCCAGCATCACGATTGTCTCGGTGGTCCTGGCAGCTTGGGAACTGGTCGAGAACCGGCTCTTCCGCGATGCCGACTACGTCACGCTGCACTACCTCTACATCACGCGCGGCGTGGCTTCGTCGCTGCTTCTGGCCTTCTGGGCCGCCTGGTTCGTGCTCCGCCAGCGCCGAAAGAGTGAGGCCGACCTGCGCCGCTCGCGCGACCTCTACCGCGGATTGCTGGAAGCCTTCCCCGGCGCGGTGATCCTCTACGATAGCGAGCTGCGCGTGCTCGAATGGAACGCTCCCGCCGAGCGCATGTACGGCTACACGCGCGACGAAATCCTGGGTGCGCGGCTGCCCATCCTCCCTGTGGCGAAGACCGCCGAACTCGAGGACTTCCTGCGCCGCGTGCAGTACGGCGTGGCCGTGCTGGATGTCGAAACCCTGCGCCAGCCCAGAGGCGGCGAGCCCTTCGAGGTGCAACTCAGCCTGCTGCCGTTTCGCGAAGGTCCCGGTCCTTTGTGTTTCCTCGAAGTCACCAGCGACATGCGGGAGCGCGTGCGCTGGCGGCGGCAGATGATCGAGATCGAAAAGCTCACCAGCATGGGGAAGATGGCCGCCGGCACGGCGCATCACCTGAATTCCCCGCTGGCCGCGCTGCTCATCCGCACCGAGTTGATCCGCCGGCATTCCACCGGCGCCGCCTTCGATGCCGATCTGGCGCGCATCGAAGAGGGCCTCCATTTCTGCCGCCACTTCGTGCAGCGTCTGCTGGATTTCACCCGCGCCATGCCTTTGGAAAAGGCGCCGCAGGATCTGGCCACCGTGATCGAATCCATCGCCGGTTTCTTCCAGCCCGCCATCCTCGCGCGCCAGGCCAACCTGATGGTGGATACTGCCGAGGGGCGCGGCCAACTCGTCTTCGCGGACCGCAACCTGCTGGAGACCTTGTTGCTCACGCTTTTGAGCAACGCGCTGGACGCGGTTCCCGCGGGCGGCGAGATCCGCCTGTGTTGCCGCCGCGTCTCGCCCGGGAGCATCGGCTTCACGGTCAGCGACAACGGCTGCGGCATCAGCCCCGCCCACCTGGAACACGTCTTCGAACCGTTCTTCACCACCAAGGAGCCGGGCAAGGGCACGGGCCTCGGCCTGGCCATCGCGCGCAACGTGGTCATGGAACACGGAGGCAGCATCGAAATCGAAAGCCGGCCCGGCGAGGGGACCACTGCCACGGTGGACCTGCCGCTGGCCGCCGTCCCGGAAGCTGTAGGGAGAGTCGCGCCATGAAAGCCGCAAGCGAATCGCAAGGCCCCTCGATCCTGGTGGTGGATGACGACCAGGCCCTCGCCTCCACGCTCAAGGACTTCCTCACGCGGGAAGGCTACGCGGTGGAGGTCGCTCTTTCCGGCGCCGAGGCTCTGGCGATCCAGGCCTCGAACCCCCACATCGCCCTCGCGCTGGTGGATCTGGTCATGCCCGTGATGGGCGGCCTCGCGCTCACCGACGAACTGCGCCGCCGCAATCCGGAGCTGAGCGTGGTCATCATGACCGGCTACGCCACCATCGAAACCGCGGTGGACGCCATCAAGCGCGGCGCCGAGGATTACGTGACCAAGCCGTTCGATTTCGAAGGCGTGCGCAAGAAAATCGGCCGCCTGATGGAAGTGGTGGAACTGCGGGAGCGCGTGGCCCAGCTCGAAAAGAACCTGGAGCGCCACCCCTGCTTTGAGAACATCGTCAGCCTCTCGGCCTCGATGGAGCGCGTGCTGGAGCGCGCCCGCATGGCCGCCGCGACGGACGCCTCGGTGCTCCTGCTGGGTGAAACCGGCACCGGCAAGGAGATGCTGGCGCGCGCCATCCATGCCGCTAGCTGTCGCGCCCGCATGCCGTTCGTCGGCGTCAATTGCGGCGCGCTGCCGCGCGACCTGGTGGAGAGCGAACTGTTCGGCTTCCGCAAGGGGGCGTTCACCGGCGCTTATGCCGACGCGCCCGGCATCTTTTTGGCGGCGAGCGGCGGCACGGTGTTCCTCGACGAGCTCGGTGAAATGCCCAAGGACGTGCAGGTCAAGCTGCTGCGCGTGCTGCAGGAAAAGGAGCTGCGTCCCGTGGGCGGCACGCGCGCGGTGCCGGTGGATGTGCGCATTGTGGCCGCCACCAATCGCTCGCTTGGCGAACTGCGCTCCACGCTGCTGAGGGAAGATCTCTACTTCCGCATTGCCACCATCGTGGTGGAGGTGCCGCCGCTGCGCACGCGGCCGGAGGACATCCTGGTGCTCTCGCAGCACTTCGCCGCGCGCCTTTCGCGCCGCTACGGGCGCGAGATTTCGCTCGGCCGGGCGGCCACCGAACTCCTCCTCGCCTATGGATTCCCCGGGAATGTGCGCGAGTTGGAGAACCTGATGGAGAGCGTCGCCGCAGTCAGTGCGGACAATCCCCAGACCATCACCGATAAGGATCTCAAGCCCATGCTGGTGGGCGGCGCCGCGCCCGCGCAACCCAACCTCGGCGACTCGTTCTCCATGGAACAGATGGAGCGGCTCACCATCCAGCAGGCGCTGCGCGTTTCCGGCGGCAATCGGACCAAGGCCGCCGGGCTGCTCGGCATCTCCCGCGACACGCTCTACCGCAAGCTGCGGCAGTATCAGATCTGAGTGTCCGACAATCGGACAGTGTACCTTTTTGCGACGCGGGGGAAAACACATTTCTCGCCAAGGCGCTAAGAACGCAAAGGAGAAGCACTGGGTTTCATTGGCGTTCGGCGTGCATGCTCCCTCCCATGGCCGCGATCAGTAAACGCACTCAGTTCGTGCTCTGGATCGTTGCGGCATGCGCCGCAACCGCTCTGCTGGTAGTGACAGTCATCGGGGGGCGTCCATCCGCCGTTCCGCAACATGCCATCTACCTGACCGGTTCTCCCGCGAAGGGGGCCGAACTCTTCTACGGGAAGAAGCACTGCTCCATCTGCCATGCCGTCAACGGATCGGGCGGACGGGTTGCGCCCGATCTCGCCGCCAGCCATCCGGGCACGCCCGCCATGGGTTGGTTGATCACCGTGATCTGGAACCACATGCCCGGCATGTGGCGTCAGATGCACGGCGAAAAGTTGCAGTTGAACCAGGAGGAGATGGCGCACATCCTGGCCTTCCTCTACCAGGCAGGTTCGGCGGACAAGCCGGGCGATCCAGCGGCAGGCCAAAAGGTATTCGAGGCCAAGGGCTGTGTGCGCTGCCACGCGGTGCGCTCCACTGGGGCCACGTCCGCGCCCGACCTTTCGAAGGTCGCGGCCGCCGGCGATCGCCTGGCCTGGATGCACGCCATGTGGAACCACGCGCAGTCCATGATCGAGCCGGTGACGAAGGAGCTTGGCGCGTGGCCGCAGTTCACCGGCGCCGAGATGAACGATCTGGTGGCCTACGTCAACGGCAGCCCTTCCCCCAAAATTCAGGAAGACGGCGATCTTGCCGGTAGCGCGGATCACGGTTGGGAAGTCTTCCAGGCCAAGTGCATCCAATGCCATTCCGTGCGCGGCAAAGGCGGCAAGATCGGTCCCGAACTGGGCCCGGACCACGACCTCCCGCGCACCTCCGCGCAGTTCGCCGCGGTGCTCTGGAACCACGCTCCCGCTATGCTCCAGCATGCCCGCGAGGCCCGCCTGGCAGCCCCTACGCTACAGGGCGAGGAGATCACGGACGTGCTGCGCTTCCTGGCCAGCCTGCGCTATTTCGAACCCACGGGCTCGCCATTCCTCGGCGAACGTGTCTTTGCCGAACGCGGCTGTGCGCGCTGCCACGGCCCGAGCGGAGAGGGCACGCGCAACGCACCCAAACTGCGCGCCGGAGCCGACGCCTTCACCATGGTCTCTTTCGCCACGGCGCTGTGGAGCCACGGCCCCGCCATGAACCTGCGCGCCGAAAAGCTCGGTATTCCGTGGCCCAACCTGGAGCCGGGCGATGTGGGCGAGTTGATCAGCTTCCTGAACGATCCGGGGCGGAAGAAGTAAGAAAGACAAAGTTTCTCGCCAAGGCGCCAAGGCCGCAAAGAACACCTGAGCTAGCGCTGGCGGATTCGAAGCCGGACCACCCACACGGCGCCGGCATTGAGGCGTGTTGTCAGTTCGAGGAATTCGCCGTTGCGCACCGTGGGGACGGGGCGTTCCTCCACCAGATCCGTCGCCTCATAATCGCCGGCGGGCATGCGAAGCGACACGCTCGCGTCGGCCGCGGCCTTCTCGTGGTTGAAGACGAAGACCAGGCGATCCGCGCCGCTCTCCAGCGTGCGCACTTCTACTTTGCCGGTGGAAGCGGGTAGAGACACGCCGGCCCACTCTAGCAATCCCGCGTAGAAACGCTCCGTTTCGCGCGATGGCGCCGTCTCGTAGGCCGCGCTCACGTAACTCCCCAGCATCAACGTCCTGCCCTGGCCATAGGAGGACGCGACGGCGGCCGGCGCATCGTTGGCGAAGCGCGCCACCACGCGGGCTTGTGCCGATAGGGGCTCCAGTGTCTCCTCATACCAGCGTGCCGGAAGCTGCTCGCCCGCGGCCATTCCGGGCCACGCGCCATCCGTCCAGCGCAAAGATGTGCGCCCGCGATCGCCGGTCTGCACATCCGTCTCGCGGCATCCCATGACTTCCCACAGACCCATGCCCGGGATGCGCTCGCTGGCGGCGCCGCTTTCGTTGCTCCAACCCAGGCGCGCCTCGGCAACCAGATGCCCTCCGCCGCGCACGTACGCCTTCAGCGCCTCCGCCGAGGCCTCCGGCAACATCAACGGATACGGCAGAATCACCAGCTTGTACGGCCGCAAGTCCAGTTCGTTGATGTGCACGTAATCCAGCGGCACGTTGAGCGGGAACAGGGCACGGTACACGCCCAACAGCGAATCGCGCTCGATGCCCGCCACTTCGCCCTGCGGACCGGCGGACGCCGCGGCGCGCTGCCGGCCGCCCACGAAGTGCGCCAAGGGATTGTAGACGATGGCCACCTCGGCGCGCGGCGGCCGGGCACGCAGGAACAACTCCTGGTTGCGGTCCACCACCTTGGCGATGGCGCCGGCGGCGCGCGCGCGTTCGGTCACCGTGCCATCCAGTTGGATCATGCCGAAGCCGCCGCTCTCGTACCCCGAACTCATGGGATACCACGCGTAATAGTTGACGCCCTTGGCGCCGCGTGCCAGCGCGCTCCACGTCCACACGCGCAGATCCTCGGGCGTCACCGTGGGGCTCACGTTGAGCGCGATGGTGCCGAACCCGGCTTGTAACTCGCCGACGTAGAAGCCGTCGCGGCCGCCGGCATACCCGAAGCTGCGCGCGAAATCCAGCAGCGCGCCGCGCCACGGCACATTGCGATCCACAAACGACGAATGCTTGGGATAGAACGAGGTGCCGTAGTAATCCACCTGGCGCGCCATGGTCCAATCGTCGGATTGCCCTTCCCAATGATTGGGCGACGCGAAGAGCCCCACGCCCGCCGCATGACTGGTGACGATGGCGCCGCGCGCGATGCTCTTCACGGCGAGAGAGCGGTCGTGTAAGTCTTCGCCAAGCTTGTCGGCGATGAACGTTTTCCAATCGATGTAATCGGTGTACGAGAGGATGGTGCTCATGCGCCCCGGCTCGACTTCGCTCCACTCGTCATACTGGCGGTACCAGGCGGCGTTCAGCTTGTCCAGCGTGCCGTACTTCTTGCGCAGCCAGGCGCGGAATTTGGCGAGCGTGTTCTTGCAGAAGCAGAACTCGGGGTTGGGAATGTAGCTCGGCGTGGCCCAGTTGATGACGTGCGGCTCGCTCCACAGATCCCAGCCGGCGAAGGCGGCGTTTGCCCGCACGTGCCCGGCCAGCGCGGCATAGAATTTCAGATCCGCCTGGCGAACCCCGGGATGATCCAGGCAGTACCCCGGCGACGCCTCGGGAATCACCACGGCGCCGTTGGAGGAGACGAACAGCGAATCGGGATAGCGCACGCCCACCCAGCGCGGCGCGGAATCCATGTAGACCTGAAGAAAGACCTTGAGACCTTCCTCGCGCGCCAGTTCCAGAATCACGTCCAGATTCTCGAAGTGGTACTCGCCCGGTTTCGGCTCGCCGGTGGCCCAATCGATCCAGGTGCGGACGGTGTTGAAGCCGAGCGCCTTGATCTGGCGTACGTCCTTGCGCCAGATTTCCTTCTTGGCGCGCGCATCGCGTTCCAGCATGGGGGCGCGCGCTTTGCCGCCGCCGTACCAGACCGCCATGGGAAAGAAATCGGCGGAGGAAGCGGGGAGGGCGGTGGCGAGCACGATGATCGCGAGGACACGCATATAGCGCAAGTTTACCGCCATGGCGGAAACATCCTGCCCATTCCGGCACGACACTGCTACGTCAGGCACGCGGCGCAGACGGCGGCCACCAAATCCAGGTAGGCTTGGTGTGAAGAAGGAGATCTCATGAGACGAGTCGCACTCATCCTGTCCTTCGGCGCCTGGATCGGCGCTTTTCCGGCAGGCGCTCAACCCACCCAAACCAGGCAATGGGAGCCGTTCGAGGTCAGCATGAGCGGCAGCGCCGATTTCGCCAATGCCTACGTGGACGGACTGCCGGATGGCGGCAAGCCCTTGGTGGTGGTCACGTTCACCGGGACAAGCGGAAACGCGAAAGGAATGAGTTACGCGGTGCCCGGCTTTTGGGACGGCGGCAGGGTGTGGAAGGCGCGGTTTGCCGCTCCCGCGGCAGGAGAGTGGTCGTACTCCGCCGTCTCCACGGACCCTGCTTTAGGAGGGGTGAAGGGCAGCTTCCAATCCGCCGCCTGGAGCGACGCCGAACGCGCCGCAAACCCCACGCGCCACGGGTTCGTACGGGTCGGCAAGAGCGGCCCTCGCGCCGGCAGAACCTTCGAATACGCGGATGGAACGCCCTTCCTGTGGATCGGGGATACCTGGTGGCCGTGGCTGAAGCGGGGGATCCCGTTCGCGCGCGCCAAGCAGGTGATCGACGACCGGTCGGCGCGGGGCTTCACGATCGGTCAGGTTGTGTTCGGAGCGAACAGTGCCACGCGGTTGGCGGGCCGGGAGTTCGCCACGCCGGACCTGAATGCCATCCACGACGCCGAGCGTTTCATCGCCTACGCCAACAGCCAGGGGATCACGCTGTGGATCATGCCGTGGTGGAGCGCCAACAACCTGGACAAAAGCGCGGGCGCCGAAAAGATGCGCCGCTGGACCCGCTACGTGGTGCACCGCCTGGCAGCCTACAACGTGATCTGGAACGTCGGCGGCGAATACAACATGTACGACTACGGCGGGCTCGGGCTGCAATTCTGGAAGGATCTGGGCGCTCTCATGCGGCGCGAGGATCCCTATGGGCACGCGATCGGCGTGCACAACACGCCGCCTGGATGGACGGGCGGCGAGATGGGCGACTCCGCCCAATGGTCCACGGGTTTCGTGCTGCACGACCAGGGATGGCTCGATTTCAACGGCAGCCAGGTGGGTCACGGCAAATGGCGAAACGAAATGGTTCCGCGGATCATCGCGCTGGACTACGCGCGCAAGCCCGCCAAGCCGGTGGTCATTACGGAGCCGTGGTACGAGTTCGCCGACGGCAGCGCGCCGGCCATGGATGTCCGTTTCGCCGCGTGGTCGGCGATTCTCTCCGGCGCGGCCGGCCACACTTATGGCGGCGGGCATCAATGGTGGGCCGACATACCGGACCCATCGCTGGCACCGCGCAAAGACGCCTGGCCGAGGCCTCCCCTCAGTGTCGATACGCTGGATTACCCGGGCGCGGTATCGATGGGCTTCCTGGCGAAGTTTCTGAAGGGCATCGAGTGGTGGAAGTTCGAGCCGCATCCGGAACTGGTTCTGGAGTATCCTCAGCCGCTAGCCTCCGCGATCGCCGGACAGCAGTACCTGGTGTATGCCCGATACGGCGGCCAGTTGAAGCTCGATCTGCGAACCTCCGCGGAGTCCGACCATTTCCTCTTCGCCTGGATCGACCTGGCTGACTCGAAGGAAGCCAAGTCCGGAGCGATCAACGGCGGCGCCATTCGGACCTTCCGCGCGCCGGAGGACTACCCGGGAAAACTGGAGTACAAAGACTGGCTCCTTCACGTAATAAGAGTCAACTGAGGGGGAATTGTGCGGGCCAAGGCGGCGGAGGCGTTCCTCCAAAAAACCGC
>JADGNS010001121.1 GCA_017883355.1 Candidatus Solibacter sp. | reverse complement strand
TTGGGCGACAGGCGGATTTCGTAGCGCAGTCCGAGATCGATGGTGAGGTTGGGACGGACCTTCCAGGTATCCTGGGCGTAGACTTCGTATTCCGGATAGCGGGTATCGAACAGGAAGGTGCTCTTGGTCCACTGGTCGCCCTGGGCGACGAAGCCGCGGTGGAACTCGCCGACGCGGCCCAGCAGGAAATTGATGTTGGTCTGGAAGATCGGCCGGTCGAAGGTGGTATTGAGATCGCTGGGCAGGCCGAACGTGGTGGGATCCACCGTGTTGACGCTGGTGGAGAAGTTGACTTCCTCGTTGGCATTGAGCCCGGCCACGCTGCCGCGAATGTCTTCTTCGCGGACGCGCCGCAGGTTGGCGCCGAACTTGAAGGCATGGGCGCCGCGGAAGTAGGCGAAGTTGTCCACCACCTGCCAGGTGCTCACCACACGCGAGTTGCCGAAGTTGTACTGCTGGGTGTTGTCCACGGGCGTGCTGAGAAAGGTGATCTTGTCGATGGATTCCGGCTGCCCGAAGATGGGGTCGTAGCGGTTCTGGCCGATGACGAATTCGTTGGTGATGCTGGCGGTGGGGGTAAAACGCCAATTGACGGCGAAGTTGCGCGGGCCGCGCAGGGTGTTGACCATGCAGACCCCGCCGGGGAAGATGGGCTGGCCGCCGTTGACCACGTCGCAGAGACTATCGTCGCGGCCCCAGGCCACGCGGCCGTATACGGTGTTCCTGGCGTTCACAATCTGGTCGATCTTGATGGTCTGATCGTGCTGGCGTTCCGATGCCTGGGCGCTGAAGGTGAAGCCGGCGGTGTTGAGTCCGTCGCCGGTGGTGAAGGTATTGGGCAGCGGCTCATTCTTGATTTCGGCGAGCACGGTGGGGTCGAGACCGAGGTGCTGGGGATCGTTGGTGGCGATGTTGTAGGTCCCGATATTCAGGCCGGGCAGGGGATTGCCGGCGGCATCCACCGAGGCCGTGGAGGTTCCGGCCGGCTGGTTGCGGCCGCCTTTGACGTAGCGCAAGACGCCGGTGCGGGCGGTGGCGGTGTAGACGGTGCGGCTGGTGGCGGCGCTGGAGCGCGCGCGCAACGCCTGAATCTGGGCGAAGAAGAAGGTCTTGTTCTTGACGATGGGGCCGCTGATGCCGCCGCCGTAGATATTCTGCTGGAGTTGCGCCTTGCCCAGATTGTCGAGGTTGTTCTGCCATTCGTTGGCGTTGAGGCGCGGGGTGCGATAGAACCAGAAGCCGTCGCCGTGGAAGCTGTTGGAGCCGGAGCGCGTCACCATGGCTACCTGGCCGCCCGAGTTGCGGCCATTCTCGGCGGTGTTGTTGCCGGTGAGAACGCGGATTTCGTCGAGCATGTCGGGGTTGACGCGGAAGGAGGTGGTATTGCTGCCGCCCTGGCTGGAATCGTTGGTGTCGATGCCGTCGAGGGTGTAGTTCCAGGCGCGGTCGCGCGCGCCGTGGACATAGATTCCGCCGCCGGTGGGAGCGCCGGAGACCACGCCGGGCTGAGTGAGGACGAGGTCCAGCGGATTGCGTCCGCGCGTGCCCACGATGGGGAGGTCCTTGACGGCGGTGCCGGAAATCAGATTTCCGTAGTTGCCGGAGTTAGAGGTCTGCACGGCTTCGGCGGAGGACTGCACTTCCACGGTGTCGACGAGGGTGCCGAGTTCGAGCTTGACGTTGACGGTGGTGGGCTGGCCGATGTTGACCAGGTTGTTGCGGGAGCTGAATTTGCGGAAGCCCTTGGCTTCCACGTCGAGCTGGTATGTGCCCGACTGCACGGCCTCGAAGGCATAGGTGCCGGTGGAAGGAGTGCGGGCTTCGAAGGTCTGACGCGTGCCTTCGTTGATCAACTTGACCGAAGCGTCGGGCACGACGGCCCCGCTGGAATCCTGCACGGTCCCGAGGACGCGGGACGTTGTACCTTGGCCGTACGCGGTGGCGCAGGCCCACACGAAGAACACGAGAGAATAGAACCCTCTTTTACCCATACGGGGGAGCATAGCAGATGCGTTACAGATTCGTAAAGCTCGCAAAGCAGGCCCACAGGCCCATTGAATGAATGCTGGGAGGGGGGCATTTCAATTGGAGCGCGACCGGGGTACCCTCTGGGTCGGGAGGGCTGGCGACGGCGGCAATCGGTTCCTCCAGAAGCCAAGAAAAAACAAGTTTCTCGCAGAGCATCTGGCCAGTCTGCGACTGGTCAGTAAGGGAATGAAACTGACCTGCTAGAAGGCCTTTGTTTTCAACACGGGCTGATGTGTTTCATTAGGAGGCGCGAAGCTCGCAAAGAAAGACTCACGGCAGAAGTGCTTGTAACATCTGCGGATTGTGGTTGGCGGGCGGTTGTCCTATGATGACTGTGACCCCATGAGCCTACTATGATCAGGTCCGGCTATTTTGCTATCGCGCTGAGCATTTTGGGCGCGTGCGCCGGGTTGGCGCAAACCGCGCCAGCGCCGCCTCAAACGCCTGCCAAGAGCACGGCGGAAATGGCCACGCACGATGAGCCGGCGCTGTTCAAGGCGCGAGTCAACCTGGTGATGGTGCC
>JADGNS010001120.1 GCA_017883355.1 Candidatus Solibacter sp. | reverse complement strand
TCGTCACCCACGGCCGCGGCCCCTTATCGCCAACTTGTAGCCGCCTGCCAATCGGCGAAACCCCGGCCGGCCACCACTTCCGCGCCATTCGTTCGCTCACCACCGCGATGCGCGGCCGGTCCGCTCTATCGCCCGCGCCCGGCAAACGTCCCGCGCGCAACGGGATGAACAGGGCCGCGAAATACTCCGCGCTCACGCTCTGCACCTGCGCGCCGGTAGCCTTGCCGGGTTCCACGGGGCGGCCTTCAATGTTCACCGGGAGCATGCTCCAGTGCCGGCTGTAGGGCAGCGCCGTGACGGCCACCGCGGAACGCACTCCTGGTAGCGCGGCCAACCGCTCCAGCACCTCGCGATAGAACCCCGCCACCTGACGATCGTCGCGATACTTGTTCTCCGTCAGCGCCAACCGTAGCGTTAGCATGGTGGCGGGACGCACGCTCGCGCCGCCGCTCACCATACCCTGGAACCCGCGCACCATCAGCCCGGCCCCGGCCAGCAACACCATCGCCAGCGCCACCTCGCCGCCCATCAGCACCGCGCGCAGACGATGCCGCCCGCTTCCGCCGGCGAATGCGATGCCGCCATCCTTCAACGCCTCCATGAGGTTGGGGCGCGAGCACCGCCACGCCGGCAGTAGTCCGGCGAGGATCCCGCTGAGCAGGGTCGCGGTCAACGTGAATAACAACACCTGCCGGTTCAGGCCCAGACCGGCTAACCCCGGCATGTAGCGTTCCAGTTCGGCGGGCACCCCGGCCCGGATGAAATGCAGCCCCAATTTCGCCAGCAGCAGGCCCAAAGCCCCGCCCGCCCCCGCCAGCACCATGCTCTCCGTGAGCAGTTGGCGCAACAGCCGTCGCCGCCCCGCGCCCAGCGCCGTGCGCACCGCCACCTCGCGCCACCGTCCGGTGGCACGCGCGAATTGCAGATTGGCCACGTTCACGCAGGCAATCAGCAGCACGAAAAATGCCGAGCCCAGTAGCATGGCCGAATAGACCGGCACTAAGTCGCCGGTGGTATACCGCTCGAGCGTCCACGCCATAAAGCGCCGTTTGCTATTGGTATCCGGATGCTCTTTCTCCAGGCGAGACGCCATACCTGCCAGCTCCGCCGTGAACTGCGCCCGCGTGCGCCCGGGCTTCAGCCGTCCCATGCTATCCAGCAGCAAGGCACTCCGCGAATTGCGCTCTTCCAGCGTGAGCGCCAGTGGAACCCACAATTCCCGCGAGGGACGTGGAAAATAAAACTTCGGTGGCATGATGCCGATCACCGTATAGTTCTGGTCGTCCAGCCGAATCGAACGTCCCACCAGCGTCGCATCGCCGCCGAAACGGCGGCGCCACAGCGAATCGCCCAGCACCACCTCGTGCTCGTCGCCAGAGCGAAACGTACGGCCCAGCGCCGGCGGAACGCCCGCCACATCGAAGAAGTTCGTCGTCACCCGCGTCGCATCCACCCGCAGCGCTTCGCCGCCAACATCCACCAGGTTGACCGTGGCCAATCGCCAACTCGCCAGGCTGTCGAGCGCGGCACTGTTCTGCCGCACATCGTCGATATCCGCCGGCGAAGCCGCACTCCAGAAATGCGGCTGACCCGGAATTCCCTGCACCACCACCACCAGTTGCTCCGCGTGCGGCAACACCACGGGCTTCCACAGCATCGCGTCCAGCATGCTGTAGATCGCCGTGGTAGCGCCAATGCCCAGCCCCAGCGTGACCGCGGCCACCGCCGTGAATCCGCGTGCGGACAGCAGTTGCCGTACGCCATATCGCAGGTCCTGCCACCAAGTCTCCAGCCAGACGAACGTCCACAGCTCGCGGCAGCCCTCCATCACGCTCGTCACGTTGCCGAACTGCCGCCGGGCCGCGTAGCGGGCCTCGCCCGCCAAGGCCCCCTCCGTCCGCGCCTTCTCTTCCCGCATCGCCAGATGGAACGCCATTTCATCTTCCAGATCGCTCTCCAACTGCCGCCGCCGGAACAGAGTCCGTACCCGCAGCCAGACAGCACTCACGTTCTCCGCTCCCACCACCCGCGCCTTCCACAACGCGCAAATCCCCCGCCATCCGTCGACCTTGCTCTTGCCTTGGTTTTCCTCTGCGCTTATCTCCGCGCCTTTGCGTCTCTGCGGGGAATCAAACGCCCCCGTCCCTCCCGCCCCTACGCCGGCTCCATGATGCGCGCGATCGCCGCCGACATCCTCTGCCAACGAGCCGTCTCGTCCACCAGGTGACTCCGCCCCACCGCCGTAAGCCGGTAGTATTTGGCTCGCCGGTTGTTCTCCGACACCCCCCATTCCGCGCTCAGCAAACCCCGCAATTCCAGCCGGTGCAGCGCCGGATACAGCGCTCCTTCCTCCACCCGCAGTACCTCCTCGGAGATCTGCTGGATGCTCTCCACCACCCCATACCCGTGCATCGGACCCCGAATCAGAGTCTTCAGAATCAGCATGTCCAGCGTCCCCTGCAGCAGTTCGCCGGAGGAGGGCTTCTGTTCCCGCATAAGTCAGCTCCTTGATCCCGAGGTCGGTCACAACCGCGGGCAAATCTTCGTACATCAG